>JAZQKT010000024.1:0-4621 GCA_045542295.1 Acutalibacteraceae bacterium | reverse complement strand
GGCTATGGGAATGAACAATACCACTTTCGAAAACTGCTCAGGTCTTGACGACGACACAAAAAATCACTTTTCAACTGCCTATGATATTGCCCTTATGTCAAGGGAGCTTCTGAAGCACAAAGAAATCACAAAATATACTACAGTTTGGATGGATACTCTGCGTGAGGGAAAAACTCAGCTTGTTAATACCAATAAGCTTGTGCGCTTTTATAAAGGTACAACGGGACTTAAAACGGGAACTACCGGAATTGCAAAATATTGTCTTTCTGCCACAGCAGAGCGTGAAGGTCTTGAGCTTTGTGCGGTAGTTATGGCAGGCGAAAGCAGTGATGACAGATTTAACGGCGCTAAAAAGCTTTTGGATTACGGTTTTGCTAATTATAAATTCTCTGTTTTAGAGTCAGAGCTTGCAAAAAATGAAACTGCTGTCAAAGGCGGAGTAAAGAAGAAAATTAAGGTTAGTGCAAACGAAAAAATTAATGTTTTAACAGCAAAAAACTCTGCTGATAAAATTGTACGCACCACCGAATGGAATAAAAATATATCCGCACCGATTAAAAAAGGTGATGTTCTGGGATATGTTAATGTTTCGGTAGATGAAAATTTGATAGGAAGAATCCCCATAAAAGCCGAGGAAAATGTCAAAAAACTGACGATTTGGGCGGCATCTTTGCAAATTTTTAAAAAAATCTTTAAATTATAAAAACTTTTTTGTGAATATATAGTATTTTGTCTTGAAAAAATTCGGAAGATATTGTACAATAGGTACATAAGCTATACGGAGGTAAAAAAATGGCAATTAGTTTTAATTCCCTTTACGCGGCTGACTTTATACGTGAAAATGACCTTTTGGGTCTTGAAGCTCAAGTTAACGCCGCTCATAAGACGGTTGAAAATAAAGACGGTCTTGGAAACGATTTTTTAGGATGGGTAAATCTTCCTAACGATTATGACAAGGAAGAATTCCAAAGAATAAAAAAAGCGGCTGAAAAAATCCGCAAGGACACGGACGTTTTGTTGGTAATCGGTATCGGCGGTTCTTATCTTGGCGCACGTGCCGCTATTGAATTTCTTAAAGGTCCCTATTATAATTCTTTGAGAAACGGCGCTCCCGAAATTTATTTCACAGGTAACAGCATTAGCGGTTCTGATTTAGCTGATGTTATTGCTCTTTGTGAAGGTAAGCGTGTATCGGTTAACATCATTTCAAAATCCGGTACTACTACCGAGCCTGCTGTGGCATTCAGAGTATTCCGCAAGTATTTAGAAGAAAAATACGGCGAAAAGGAAGCTGCAGAGCGCATTTATTGCACAACCGATAAGGCAAGAGGAACACTTAAGGCATTGGCTGATGAAAAGGGTTATGAATGCTTTGTTGTTCCGGATGATGTTGGAGGAAGATTTTCTGTTCTTACTGCAGTTGGTCTTTTACCGATTGCTGCTGCCGGTGCTGATATTGATAAGCTTATGCAGGGCGCCGCTTTAGCTTCTAAAAAGTATAATGAGCCTGATATGTATAAGAACGACTGCTACCGTTATGCGGCACTTCGTAATGCTTTTTACCGCAAGGGCAAGTCAATTGAATTGTTGGTATCCTATGAGCCTCGTTTCACTATGATGGCTGAATGGTTCAAACAGCTTTTCGGTGAGAGTGAGGGTAAGGATAATAAGGGTCTTTTCCCCGCATCCGTAACGTTCTCTACCGACCTTCATTCAATGGGCCAGTTTGTACAGGACGGAAGCCGCCTTATGTTTGAAACCGTTGTAACCTTTGGCGAAAGCGATAAGGATGTTGTTATTGAAGAAGAGAGCAACAACGGTGACGGTCTTAATTTCTTGGCAGGCAAAACAATGTCTTATGTTAACAGCAAGGCATTTGAGGGTACTGTTCTTGCCCATACTGACGGCGGAGTACCTAATCTTGTAATTAACATTGATAAGCCCGATGAAGAAAATTTAGGTGAGCTTATTTATTTCTTTGAAAAGGCTTGTGCAATTTCGGGTTATATGCTTGGCGTTAATCCTTTCGATCAACCCGGTGTTGAAAGCTATAAAAAGAATATGTTTGCATTACTTGGCAAGCCCGGCTATGAGGACCTTAAGGCAGAGCTTGAAGCAAGACTTGGTAAATAATTAAAGAAGCAACTGCCCTTTGGCAGTGAAATATAAAAGGAGCTGATTTTTATGATTAAACTCATTATCGGAAAAAAGGGTTCAGGTAAAACCAAAAAGTTGGTTGATTTAGTAAATGAAGCAACCGCAAATAGTCTTGGCAACGTTGTTTGCATAGAGAAAGGTGATACCTTAACTTTTTCTGTTACACATAAGGCACGTCTTATTGATGCTGATGCTTACGGCATTTCCGGTTACGGCGAATATTATGGAATGGTTTGCGGAATTAAGGCTGGCAACCATGATGTTACACATATCTTTGGTGATGCAACTCTTCGCATCGGCACACGCAATTATGATGAGCTTGTAGCCTTCTTGGAGAGAATTTCAAAGATTGATGATGTTGAATTCCTCTTTACAGTTTCTGCTGATAAGGAAGAATTACCAAAGAAGCTTTTCGACATTGCTGAAATTGTTTAATAAATAAACAAAAATGTCCGACAGAAAATCTGTCGGACATTTTTTATGCGCTGCCTTATTATTTATCAGCGTTATTCTTTTTAAGCTCTGCTAAAATATCGGCTAAAAGCTCTTCGGTTGTAGGAGCAGGGGGAGCAGCTTCTTCGGCGGCAGCCTCTTCTTCCTTTTTCTTTAAAAGCTTTTTCTCGGAGATTTCTTTTGCTTTAGCAAAAATTTTAATCATTACGAATATTGCAAGTGCAATAAACACAAAGTCAATAATAGTGTTTAGAAATGTTCCCAAGCCAACAATTACTTCCGGCTCAATAACATCTCCTGTAGTCTTGTCAAGTACGGCATCTTTAATAACAAAATCAAGCTTTTCGGTCATATCAAAACCGCCGATTGCCATACCTAAAAGTGGCATAAGTACGTTGGTAACAAGACTTGATGTGATTTTACCGAACGATGTTGCCATAATAACACCGATTGCCATGTCAAGCACGTTGCCGCGCATAACAAATTCTTTAAATTCCGAAATAAAACCTTTTTTGTCCTTCTTCATTTTTATTCCTCCAAAAATTTAATACACTTTATTTTACATTCTTTTACCTTTAATGTCAATAAAAAACAAAAAACTTATCTTTTAAATGCTACTTGAAATGCGAATGTGGCTGTGGTAGAATGATTTTTAGAGTAAATATAAAGGAGATTTCGTTTTGTCAAATATTTATTCGTTTGAAGAACAAAAAGTCTTTGCCGAAAGGGTAAAGCTTTGCGCCGCCGAGCGTTACGGATATATTCCAAAAGCTATGGTTGTGACCTTTGGCTGTCAGCAAAATGTTAGCGATTCGGAGCATTTAAAGGGTATGCTGATTTCAATGGGCTTTACTCTTACAGAGGATATGAATGATGCCGATTTCATTATTTTTAATACTTGCGCTGTTCGTGAACATGCCGAGGACAGAGTTTACGGAAATATAGGCAATGTAAAGCAAATTAAGAAGAACAGACCAAAGACTATTGCCGCTGTTTGCGGGTGTATGGCGCAACAGCAAATTGTTGCTGATAAAATTAAAAAAAGCTACCCTTATATTGATATTGTTATGGGAACACAGGTGTTTCACCGTTTGCCCGAATTCATTTATAAAAGGATGAACGGAAGCGGTAGGATTTTTGAATTAACTCTTGAAAATAAGGATATTGTTGAGGATGTACCTGTTAGTCGTGACGGTGATTTTAAGGGTTGGCTTCCTATAATGTATGGCTGTAATAATTTTTGTACCTACTGTATTGTGCCGTATGTGAGGGGCAGAGAGCGTTCGCGTGAGCCTGAAAAAATACTTGAGGAAGCAAGGGCAATGGTGAAGGCCGGCTATAAGGATATAACCCTTTTAGGGCAAAATGTTAATTCATACGGTAAAGGCTGCAGTCATGGCGTTACCTTTTCAAAGCTACTTCGTATGATAAACGATATTGAGGGTGATTTTCGCATAAGATTTATGACCTCGCACCCAAAGGACTGTACTATTGAATTGCTTGACACTATAAAGGAATGTCCTAAAATCAGTCGTCATTTACATCTGCCGTTCCAAAGCGGAAGCAGCCGTATTTTAAAGCTTATGAACCGTTATTATGACAGAGAAAGCTATCTAAAGCTTATTAAAGCCGCTAAAGAAAGAATACCGGATGTTTCCCTTACAAGCGATATTATTGTAGGCTTTCCCGGTGAAACATACGAGGATTTCAAGGAAACCTTAAGCCTTGTAAAAGAGGTTGAATTCTCCTCACTTTTCACCTTTATTTACTCACCGCGTAATGGCACACCTGCCGCTTCGATGGAAGACCCTATTTCAAGAGAAGAAAAGGGTAAATGGTTTGACGAATTGCTCCGTCTTCAAGAGGAGGTTGCCGCCAAAAACGTAAAAAAGCATATCGGTAAAACATATCGTGTTCTTTGTGACGGTGTAGGCTCTAAAGAAGGTTATATGTCGGGTCACACTTCGGGAACAATTTCGGTTGAATTTGAGGGGTCTTCTGATCTTTTAGG
>JAZQKT010000023.1:0-9424 GCA_045542295.1 Acutalibacteraceae bacterium | reverse complement strand
ATTTCTAATTTTTGTTCCTTTGTCCATACTCGTCTTTTTTGTCCTTTTTTCATTTTTATACCTCCCGTTATATTTTAGCATAAGAAAAAGGTAGATACATGGTGGTTTTCCATGTGTCTACCTTTATTTTACTATTGCACTTAGCCGGAGGTTATGACTTTTTAATCATCTGATTTGAAATCTAAATTATAGTTTAGCAGTGAGTTAATTGATTGTAAAGCCTCCCTTTGCACAAGGGAGGCAAGGAAAAAAACTATACAATCTGCTAGATAAATAAGAATTTGTTTTTTTACAGCTCTTTCTTTTAAATCATAATAGGTTGTAGTTGCTTGCCAACAAGAGCCGCTTCTAAAGCCTTTGGAATAAGTGTAAAATCGCAAACCAAGGAATTGTTTTTTGAAATCGGGTCATCTTGACGGTAGGGCACAAAATAAATGTTTTTCATATTGTGAAGCAGTCCTATGTTTTTAGAGGATGCACCCAACGCATCGTTGGTGGCAATTCCCAAAACTACGGGCTTGTTATTTCTTAAATGTGCCTTTACCGCCATTGTGACGGGTGTGTCGGTTATACCCAATGCAATTTTAGCAATGGTGTTGCCGGTGCAGGGGGCAACCACAATTATATCAAGCAAATTTTTAGGACCTATTGGCTCTGCGGCGGCAATATCGTGAATTACCTTTTCACCGCAAAGCTTCTCAACCGTTTCAATCAGTTCATCGTGCTTACCGAAACGGGTGTCGGTTGTGTATACTATTTGTGACATAATGGGTTTTATTTTAATATTAAGTTTTGCTAAATTTTTGAGCGCTTCTACCGATTCGTTTATTGTACAAAAAGAACCGCAAAAAGCATAGCCTACGGTTATATTTTCCATTTGCTTTCACCTCTAATTGTATGAGTTAATTATATGAATTACCGTGTTATAAAGAATTTCGGCGGCGGTTTTCGGTGCAACAACTGCAGGAAGCCCCGGTGCTTTTATGGCTTTTTTTCCAAGCTCTGCTGCCCGTGTCAGATTGAAACCGCCTCTGCTTGAAAGGTCAATTAAAAGGTCGGCTTTAGTTTCATTAAGCGTATTATCGCTTAAAACATCTGCATCAACGGTGTTAAAAATTATATCAAAATCAAGCGTTTTTTGGTTTAAGTGCCCCGTGTTTATGTAGTTAAACTTAAGGGCCTCTGCTAATCCGAAATCGGCAGGCTTGCGTGCGCTTATTGTTACAAGGCAACCCAAAGCCTTTAGCCTGTCAGCTAAAATTTTACCAACTCGCCCGTAACCGATTACAAGCACCTTTGAATTCCAAAGCGTGTAATCGGTATTTTCAATAGCAATTTTAATTGCACCTTCTGCCGTGGGAACGGCGTTTAAAAGAGCATAGCTGTCAAGTGAACCGTAATCTATAGAATTTTTGTTTTCAAAATTATAGTTGCAGCATAAAATCAACTGCTCACGTGTTGTGTTTTTGTCTATAAATTCAAGCGGAATTTCCCTTTTGGTAAGGGGAGTGAAAACGTTTTTTCGGTCCTTTGTTGTGGGAACGGGCAGAACAATAAACTGTGAAGAGCCTATATCCGCAAAATCGTTTTCATAAAGTCCCAAGGTATCGGTATGGTAGCCGTCACATTCCAGCTTTGCCTTTAAAATTTTAAGGCGGTTATCGCCGCCGACAATAGATATTTTTTTCATAAAACCAGTCCGTAAATCAAAAAATCAGCACCAACACTGTATATTACAGTTTATGGTACTGATTAATATTTCGTTACGGTTTATTGACTAAATAAATTCTTATTGGTTTGTTTTTTCTTTTAGAGTTTTCGATGACATATTTCGTACCATTGGAATGTCCATCCCAAAAGGCGATAATCATATCAGAGTAGTCTATTATCAAATCGTTTCTTTTTAGAGGTGCCACTTTCCCGAATTTTTTGTATTCAGGTAAAAATTCCGTGAGTTTAATATGGTTTTCGATCGCATATTCTTTTGCACACGTATCTATTCCACGAGCACCGCCTGAAACTATTTCGGTTACATTTGATGGAAGATATTTTTTAAAATTTAAAATTTTCAAATTTCTTGAACCAATTATCCCGATTTTCATAAATTTCCTCCTGCTTTGTCCTATACATAAGACAACTTTTGTTATAATACAGTATACACTATTATTGTCCAATTTCAAGACAAAAGTGGTGTTGTTATGAAAAGATTATCGGAATATGACAAATCCAATATGATTGGTGAGCGCGTAAGAGAGGCAAGGATAAAGGCGGGTTTGAGTCAGCAACAGCTATCTAACAAATTAGAATTAATGGCTATATACGTTTGCAGAGGCTCTGTCTCAAGAATAGAAAACGGAGAACGTGCAATAACAGACATAGAAATTGATGCCATATCCAAAGTGTTAAATGTTTCGCTTAATTATTTGTTTGGAAGAGAAAATTAAAATAACAAAGGGGCTGTGACGAAATTTTGTTTTGTCACAGCCTCTTTATCATTTAATAAGCATCAAAAGCTTTTCTTTTGTGTTATCGCTGGGGTTTATTAGTATGTGTCGGTGCAACCGCTTGAGGGTTTCGCCAATTTTTACATCCGTAATTCCTATTTCCTTTAACATTTCTCCGTTTACTGCCAAATGGGATATAAGATACGGCTCACCGTTTTTTATTATTTCGTCAATCAGATTAATTAAATGAGAGTAATTGTCAGAGTCAAGTATTTCTTTTAGCTTTAAAAAGTCACAAATATCGTCTTTAGGGAAATTTGCAAGCAGTTGTTTTAGGTCTGCTTTGGTTTCGGGGGTTTTGCTTTCTAACATGAGCTTGAGATTTTTGCAGTATTTTTTAGTTTGATTGGATTCCTTTAATTGGTCAAGCACGGCCATAACATCACATTCTGTAAGATATAAAAACAAGAAAAACGAAAGCCGTGGATTTTCGCTTGCCCTTTGCAGCTTCAAAAAATCAGGGCATTTTTCGATTCCTAAAAATGAGAGTCCGCCCGAATTTATAAGTGGAGCAAAAGCTTTTGAATTCTTGCCGCAAACTGCCTTTTTAAGCTCGGCGGCAATGCGTTCACGGCTTATGTCCTTAAGATTTGTTGCCGCTTTTAATGCTGCGTCAAGCGTTCTTTCTTCGGGAGTGAAGCCGAGTGTTGAGGCAAATCTGAAAAGCCGCAAAATTCTGAGTGCATCTTCGGAAAATCTTTTTGTAGGAGCACCAACAGCTCTCAAAATTTTGCTTTCAAGGTCACGCATACTGCCAAAACAGTCAATTATCCCGCTGGTTTGGTTGTAAGCAATGGCGTTTACGGTGAAATCCCTGCGTGAAAGGTCCTCCGCAAGGGAAGTTACAAATTCAACACTTTCGGGGTGGCGGTTATCACTGTAGCCGCTTTCTGTTCTAAAGGTTGTAACCTCAACAGGTTCGCCCTCAACTATAACCGTAACTGTGCCATGCTTTATACCTGTTGGTACGGTTTTTTCAAAAACAGACATAACCTCTTCGGGCTTTGCAGAGGTGGTAACGTCAAAATCAAACGGTGTTTTCCCTAAAAGCATATCCCTCACACAGCCGCCTACAATGTAAGCTTCAAAACCGTTTTTTTCGAGAGCTTCTAAAACTTTTTGAATATTTTGGGGTATTTTGAGCAATTTTTTCATCTCCCAACAAAAAAGTGTTTATTTTTTGTATGAAAAGTAGTAATATATTAAAAGAAGAAAAATCGTGAGGTGCAAATGATGAAACAGCTTCGCACAGAGGATAAAATTATTTCAAATGTAAAACGTGTTCATATGATTGGAATCGGCGGAAGCGGAATGTGTCCGCTTGCGGAAATTTTACACAGCAAGGGGTATATTCTTACAGGCTCTGATAATAACGAAAGTGACCCATTAAAGCGTATAAAGGGTATGGGGATAAAGGTTTTTATGGGGCATGATAAGAAAAATATTGAGGGATCCCAGCTTGTGGTTTATTCTGCCGCAATTTCAAAGGATAACCCCGAAATTGTGGCTGCCAAAGAGCTTGGCATACCCACAATGGAGCGTTCACATCTTTTGGGTGCGCTTACCAGATATTACGATAATGTAATAGGTGTCAGCGGCACACACGGTAAAACCACCGTTACCTCTATGATAACACAAATTTTGCTTTTAAACAAGATGGAGCCTACTGCAGTTATAGGCGGCAGACTGCCTATGATCAATTCCAACGGTATTGCAGGAAAAAGCGAAACAATGGTTTGTGAGGCCTGCGAATTTGTTGATACCTTTTTGCAGATGTCACCCGATGTTACGGTTTTGCTTAATATTGACAATGACCACCTTGATTATTTTAAAACTATGGATAATTTAGTATTATCTTTTCATAAATTTATTAAAATGTCAAGTAAAGCTTATATAAACGGTGACGATAAGCTCTGTTTAAAGGCGGCAGAGGGTATTGATGCCCAAATAACAACCTTTGGCTTTCAAAATACCAATAACTATTATGCAGAGAATATAAGACCGGGCAAATTCGGCTTTTGCTATGATGTAATGAAGGCGGGGGAGAAACTGGCCTCTTTAGAGCTCAAAGCCCCCGGAAGACACAACGTGCTTAATTCTTTAGCGGCATTTGCGGTTTGCTTTGAGCAGGGTGTATCGCCCGAAGGTATAAAAACTGCTTTGGAAAGCTTTACAGGTGCAGGCAGAAGATTTGAATTTTTGGGTGAATATGATTTTACCTTGGCGGATGATTATGCACATCACCCAACCGAAATTAAGGCAACCCTTAATGCGGCAAAGCAATTAAGCTATAACAGGGTAATTGCGGTATTTCAGCCCTTTACCTTTTCAAGAACCGCACTTTTAAAGGATGAGTTTATAGAGGCTTTGTCGGTGGCAGACAAGGTTATTTTGACCCCTATTATGGGCTCACGTGAGGTTAATACTTTTGGCATTAAATCGGAGCATATTGCCGAAAAGCTGAAGGATGCCGTAATTGTTGACGGTTTTGAAAATATAGCCGATAAAATTATTGAGGTTGCTAAAAAAGGCGATATAGTAATTACTATGGGCGGCGGAGATATTTATAAGGCGGCTCATATTGTACAGGAGAAATTGGGTTGACAGAGAAATTATATGACAAGGATTCTCATTTAAGAGAATTTACCGCCACGGTGGTTGATTCTTATAAAGCGGCGGATGGATATTTTACCGTTCTTGACCGCACTGCCTTTTTCCCCGAGGGTGGGGGACAAGGCTCGGATACAGGTGAGATAAACGGTGTTAAGGTTTATGACGTAAGGATAAATGACGGCATTATTTATCACTATACAACCAAGCCTTTTGAAAAGGGTGAAAGAGTTGTAGGCAAAATTGATTTTGAACGCCGCTTTGATTTTATGCAGCAGCACTCTGCGGAGCATATAGCATCGGGTATAGCACACAAATATTACGGTTGTGAAAATGTTGGCTTTCATTTGAGCGAAGATATTGTGACCCTTGATTTTGACAAACCGCTAACCCACGAAGAAATTTTGAATATTGAAGCTCTTTCAAATGAGGCGGTTTTTAAAAATTTTAATATTAATACTTATTATCCCGACAGCGAGGCTCTTAAAAATATAGAGTACCGAAGCAAAAAGGAGATTGAGGGAGCGGTACGTATAGTTGAAATTGAGGGCGTGGATGCCTGCGCCTGCTGTGCTCCGCACGTTAAAAAAACCGGCGAAATCGGGCTTATTAAGCTGCTTGGCAGTGAGAAACTGCGTGGCGGTGTGAGAATTGAGCTGAAAGCAGGAAGCCGAGCGCTTAAGGACTATAACGAAAAGTATACTAATGTTTCGGAAATTTCTGCGGCACTTTGTGTCAAGCAAAACGAGACCGCCGATGCGGTTTTAAGACTTATTTCTCAAATAAATGCGTTGAAATTTGAGCTTGGCGGTATAAAAAAGCAGATAATTGCCGAAAAAGTTGAAAGCTTTGAGCCCGACGGTAAAGTGACAGCGCTTTTTTATGACGGTATGACGGTTAAAGAATTGCAATCAGTTGCCGATACACTTTATAAAAGGTTCGGCGGCATTAGAGGGGTATTTTCTCCTCAAGGTGACGGCTTCGCCTTTGCTATTTGCGGTGCAGAGGTTGAGTTGGATGCGGCTTTCGCCGAGTTTAAACGTAAATTCCCTGTTAAGGGTGGCGGCAGAAACGGTATGGTTCAAGGTACTGTTACGGCAGAGCAAAAAAATCTTGAGGATTTTTGGAACACAAAATGATTGACTAATTTTTGAAAGTGATGTATACTTTATTATATCTGTGTGATGGTTGTGCTGACCGTCACATATAAACATTAAATTATGGGAGAATAATTATGAAGCTTAAGTATAATTTTGTAACAAATGAGGTTGCAGATAAAATAGTTGCGGTTGCAGTAGGTGAGGACCTTTCAAAATTTAACGGTTTTGTTAAGATGAACGATGTCGGTGCATATATTTTCAATATGCTTAAAGAGGATGTTACCACAGAGGATATTGTTGCGGCTATGAAAAAGGATTATGCCGACACGCCCGAAGAGGAGATCAGGGAAACGGTTGAAGGCTTTGTGGCACAGCTCAAAGAGTCGGATCTTTTGGTATAATGGCTGAAAGTAAAATGAATGCCGATAAGGCATTGGAAATCAGTGATGAGGTTTCGATACTTACAAGCGGCATCAGTATGCGTCCGATGCTTAGGGAGCATAAGGATATTGTAATTATTGAGCGCGTAAAGCGTAAGCTCAAGAAAAACGATGTTCCGCTTTACAGACGTGCAAATTGCGATAAGCTGGTGCTTCACCGTATAATAAAGGTTACCGATAACGGCTATGTTATAAGAGGCGACAACCTTTTTGTTAACGAGTATGAGGTTACGGATGAAGATATTGTCGGCGTACTTAAAGCATTTTACCGCAACGGCAAATATTACGACTGTGCAACAAGCAAGGCTTACCATACATATATAATATTAAACCGTATGGGTTATCCGTTTAGATATTTATGGCGGATGAAGCTCAAACCGTTTTTGTACAGAATAAAGTGTTTGATTTTTAAAAAGCGCTGATAAAGATTATTAAGCTTTTATAAGAGGATTGGCATTCGCTGATCCTCTTTTGTTTATTAATTGACATTTAAATTAAAAGTAATTATAATGGTTATAGAAAGTGGCGGCTTTTGTAAATCAAAGTTGGCAAAACATAAAAGCTTTGGGAGTTATTAATATGGACAAGATTCTTTTTGGAACAGGCGGCTGGCGTGCGGTTATTGGTGAGGATTTTATTTGCAGTAACATAAAAAGGGTCGCAAAAGGCATATTTCAGTTTATGAAAACCGAGAATAAAACAGATAAGCCTGTAATTATCGGTTATGACCGACGATTTCTTTCCGAAGCTGCCGCAAAATGGGTTGCCGAGGTTTTGGCTTTTGGCGGTATTGAGGTTCTTTTTTTGGAGCGCTCTGCGCCTACTCCGCTTATCATGCACACAGTAAAGGATAAAAAGCTTCACTTTGGTATTGAGATTACTGCGAGCCATAATCCTGCAAATTATAACGGAATTAAGCTGTTTGTAGATGAGGGCCGTGATGCTCCCGTTGAGATAACCCAAAGGGTTGAGCAATATATTGATGCCGTTTCAGAGGTAGAGTTCATTCCTTTTGAAGAGGCTGTTCGTAATAAATTGGTAACCTTTGTAAGAAATCCTTTTAACAAGTTTATAGATGATATTGTGGATCTGTTGGATATGAAGGCATTGAGAGAAAGAGGCCTTAGAGTGCTTTTTGATTCTATGCACGGCTCGGGAACATATCCGCTTCTTGTAATTTTTTATACTGCCAGATGCACTATTGACACAATTAATATAAATAAGGATGCGTATTTTGGTGGTGTTATGCCTGCTCCGTCAGAGAAAAGCCTTGCCGAGCTTAAGACCTCGGTTATAAAGGGCGGTTATGATTTAGGTATCGCTATGGATGGTGACGGTGACCGCCTTGGTGTTATCGATTCAAACGGAAGATACATTAATGCAAACGAAATTCTTTGCCTGCTTTATTACTATCTTGTTAAGTATAAGGGCTGGAAGGGCCCTGTTGTAAGAAATCTTGCAACAACCCACATGCTTGACAGAATTGCCGAAAGCTTTGGTGAAAAATGCTACGAGGTTCCGGTTGGCTTTAAATATATATCCTCTAAAATTGATGAGGTTAATGCGGTTTTAGGCGGTGAATCCTCGGGTGGTCTTACGGTGCGCGGTCACATTCACGGTAAGGATTCGGTATATGCGGCTTCGCTTTTTGCTGAAATGGTGAGCGTTACCGGTGTATCACCGTCTGTTATTCTTGAGGAGCTCAAAGAGCAGTTCGGCACATTCGTTATGGTTGAGGACGATATGAGATTTGAACCCGAAATCAAGTCCTCGGTTGAAAAGACCCTATTTTATGATAAGCTTTTGCCTGCCTTTGCCGATGAGGTTATTAGGGTGAATTATGAGGATGGCTGTAAGGTTTATTTTAAGGATGGCTTCGTAATTTGCCGTTTTTCAGGCACAGAGCCGTTGCTCAGAATTTTTGCTGAAAGTACATCAGCGGAGAGAGCAAGAGGGTATATTGATACCTTTAAAGAGTTCTTATTCGATTAATGTGTTTTTTACCGGCGGTCGGTTTTTGCTGACCGCCTTTTTTTATTGAAATTGTAAAATAAAAAAATGTTGACATATTAAGGAATTTGTGATACACTATTTTAGCATGCGAAATTATGCTGATTTTGCGTTGTTAATATTCGAGAAAGGGGGAAATGTCACAGTGCCTACGTTTAACCAATTGGTTCGCAGCGGTCGTGAGACTCTTGAGAAGAAGGCTAAGGCTCCGGCTCTTTTAAAGGGATATAACTCTATGAAGCGTCAGACCACCGATAACGATTCTCCTCAAAAGCGCGGCGTTTGCACAGCCGTTAAGACTTCCACACCTAAGAAGCCTAACTCTGCTCTCCGTAAAATTGCCAGAGTACGTCTTTCCAACGGAATTGAAGTATCTGCTTACATTCCTGGTATCGGACACAATCTGCAGGAGCACAGCGTTGTTCTTATTCGTGGCGGACGTGTTAAGGATCTTCCCGGTGTGCGTTATCACATCGTTAGAGGTACCCTTGATACTCAAGGCGTTGCTAACAGAATGCAGAGCCGTTCTAAGTACGGTGCAAAGCGTCCCAAGGGCGCAAAGTAAAAATTTGAGAAGTAATCTCTGCTGCAATTCTGGCGCGGCATTTATATATAGAATGCCTTTGCCTTGGAACAACGGGGAAATTACTCGAGTACCTATGATATCATCATTATGAAGGAGGGAAGCAAAGTGCCAAGAAGAGGCTTTATTGCTAAACAAGTCGGAGGCCAAGCGGTCTTAGGAAGACAATCAACTGCC
>JAZQKT010000022.1:0-2819 GCA_045542295.1 Acutalibacteraceae bacterium | reverse complement strand
TGACCGATGTAGGCACAGTGCTTACAGGCGAAAAGGCCGTTGAGGAAGGTCTTATTGACGGAGTAGGAAGCCTTGGCAGTGTAATTGAAGAGCTTTATAGGCTGATTGAAGAAAAATAACGAAAACACCTTCCGAAAGAAGGTGTTTTCTCATATTGTATGCCTAGACCCGAACCGGATTTTTTGCTTTGCTTTTCGGATTATACGCAGCCAAAAACATAAATTGCAGATTGACTTTTCGTTGCGTTGGGAATATTATTAAAGGGTAGAGATAAACTTACGATAGTCGAAAAAACGCAAGGAGCAGCAGTATGAAATCTGTAAGAAATATTTATAAAATTGGCTTGGGACCCTCAAGCTCACATACAATGGGACCGGCATTTGCCGCCCAAAAATTCAAAGCTTTATACCCCACTGCCAATCGTTTTGAAGTTGTTTTATACGGCTCGCTTGCCAAAACGGGCAAAGGACACGGTACCGACCGTGCTATTGTAAGCACTCTTTCGCCCACTGAAACTAAAATAATTTTTGATTGCAAAACACCCACTCCCAAGCACCCCAACACAGCCGATTTTATTGCCTTTTGGGGTGATAAAAAGCTGGGTGAAATGCGGGTTTATTCTATCGGCGGGGGCGAAATAGAAATAGAGGGTGAGCAAACCCACAAAAGCAAAATAATTTACAAGGAAAAAAGCTTTGGCGAAATTGCAAGCATTTGCAAGTCACGTAACATACGGCTTTCGGACTATGTTTTTGAACACGAAGACGAAGATTTCAAGGCTTTTCTTTTAAAGGTGTGGCAGGTTATGACAAATGCCATAAACGAGGGTCTCACCCACCAAGGCACACTTCCCGGAGGTCTTATGGTTGAAAGAAAGGCACAGAATCTTTTTAATCAGCGCCACATTGACGAAAGCCCGCAGACCCGTGAAAACCGCCTTGTTTGCTCCTATGCCTTTGCGGTGAGCGAGCAAAACGCCGATTGCGGTACAATAGTAACCGCTCCCACCTGCGGCTCTTGCGGAGTTATGCCTGCTGTGCTTAAATATATGCAGGAAAAAAATCATTTTTCTGATAACGATATTGTAAGAGCCTTGGCAGTTGGCGGACTTATAGGAAACCTTGTAAGCACAAATGCTTCAATAAGCGGTGCAGAATGCGGCTGTCAAGCAGAAATCGGAACTGCCTGCTCTATGGCTGCCGCCGCTCTTGCAGAGCTTTACTTAATGGGTATCGACCAAATTGAATATGCCGCCGAAATTTCAATGGAGCATCATTTGGGACTTACCTGTGACCCTGTTTGCGGTCTTGTGCAAATCCCCTGCATTGAGCGCAATGCCGTTGCCGCTATGCGTGCAATCAACTCCTTAAGCCTTGCCAATTTCTTGTCAGGCAGTCGCAAAATCTCCTTTGATATAATAGTTCAAACAATGTACCAAACAGGGCGTGACCTTTCTCACCTATACCGCGAAACCTCCGAGGGCGGTCTTGCAAAGCTCTATAAAGCAGATAATTAAGCAGAGGAGGAGTATCCGAACTGCTTAACACAAAAAAGCTATCTCAAAAAATGAGATAGCTTTTTTATTAATCATTAAAAAAATCTTTAACCTTATCCATAAAGCTTTTTTGCTTTTTATAGTTCTTTTCATCCGTAGCGGAATCAAATTCCTTTAGCTTTTCCTTTTGAGCTTTAGAAAGGTCCTTTGGAACCTCAACCGTAATCTTAACATACTGGTCGCCCTTACCGCTGTAGTTAAGGCGTTGTATACCCTTGCCCTTAAGCTTAAATTCGTCACCCGGCTGTGTGCCCTCATGGATTTGGAATTTAACCTTACCGTCAAGAGTGGGAACAGTAATTTCCGCTCCCAAAGCCGCTTGAGTAAAGGTTATGGGGATTTCACAATAAACGTCAAATCCGTCACGCACAAAAATCGGATGAGGACGGACGCCCACATTAATACGCAAATCTCCGGCAGGACCGCCGTTAACGCCGCTGTCACCGCCACCGCGAAGATTAATAATCTGACCGTCATCAATACCTGCAGGTATCTCAACCGTTTGTTCAACAGTATGCCTTATTCTGCCCTTGCCGGCGCACTTGCGGCAGGGGTTATCAATGATTTTACCGCTTCCCTTACAGTGGTCACAAACCTTTTGGGTTTGCATAACACCAAAGGGGGTTCTCTGCGTAGCCGAAACCTGGCCGCTTCCGTGGCAAACAGGACAGGTCTTTGCACTGCTGCCTTTTTCTGCGCCGCTGCCACCACATTCATCACAGGTTTCTATCTTTGTTACCTTAACGGTCTTCTTACAGCCCTTTGCGGCCTCCTCAAAGGACAAATTAACCGTAGCCGCAGTATCGTTACCACGTCTCGGGGCATTGGGGTTACTGCGTCTGCCGCCGCCAAAGCCACCGCCGAAGCCACCACCGAAGAAGGAATTGAAAATATCTCCAAGGTCTCCGAAATCGCCGGTAAAACCGCCGCCGTAGCCGCCGCCGGCACCAAAATTAGGGTCTACCCCTGCATGACCGAATTGGTCATAGCGGGCACGCTTTTCTTTATCGGACAAAACCTCATAAGCCTCATTAACCTCTTTGAAGCTTTTTTCTGCCGCAGCATCTCCGGGATTTAAGTCGGGATGGTATTTCTTTGCCGCTTTTCTGTATGCTTTTTTCAGTTCATCATCGGATACAGATTTATCCACACCCAAGACTTCATAATAATCTCTTTTATCTTCAGCCACAAGCCATTCTCCTGTAAAACACCGCCCACCTTTAAGGGCGGTGTTTGAAGTAATATGTAATAAGTAATAGTGAAT
>JAZQKT010000021.1:0-26781 GCA_045542295.1 Acutalibacteraceae bacterium | reverse complement strand
AGCCGTAATCATTCATAGCCTCTGTAAAGGTGAGTCTTGGCAGTGGGGTTGGAATATCAACATTTAAAATTTCCTTAAAAAGGCGCTTTACATAGCCTTCGGCAATAGTGTAAATATCCTCCGGCTCTACAAAAGACATCTGAAGGACAATCTGTGTAAATTCGGGCTGACGGTCAGCACGCAAATCCTCGTCACGGTAACAACGTGCAATCTGCATATAACGGTCAAAGCCTGAAAGCATAAGGAGCTGCTTATAAAGCTGGGGCGACTGCGGAAGCGCAAAAAAGCTTCCCTTTTTAACACGTGAAGGTACAAGATAGTCACGTGCGCCCTCAGGTGTGGATTTGATAAGGGTGGGGGTTTCAATTTCTATAAAATTATTCTCGTCAAAATAATCACGTGTAACCTTAACTATTTTGTGGCGAAGAAGAATGTTTTTTTGAATATCGGGGCGGCGCAAATCAAGATAGCGGTAGCGCAGGCGCAGTTCCTCGTTAGCATTTGAATCGTTAAGAATTTCAAAGGGAGGGGTCTCTGCCGCACCTAAAATTTTAAGTGAGGTAACCTCAATTTCAATTTCGCCTGTAGGGATTTCGGTGTTTATTGCAGAGCGGATTCTAACCTTACCCTCTGCCATTACAACATATTCGCTGTGAAGCGAAGCGGCTTTTTCAAAAATTTGCTTGTCTGTATTATCGTCAAAAGCCAGCTGAACAATACCCGTGCGGTCACGCAAATCAACGAATATAAGACCGCCAAGGTCACGCTGTCTTTGAACCCAACCGCAAACGGTTACGCGACTTCCCTCGTTCTCTCTTTTAAGTGTACCGCAGTAATGGGTACGCTTTAGTCCGTCCATTCTGTCAAGTGCCATATTGAATAAACCTCTTTTTTACATAATTTCGGCAATATTTTTAAAAATTTGTTCTCTTATAGCCTCGCCAAGCTCCTCTAAAAGCTCGTCAAGCTTGATTTCACGCACAGTACCCTCGGCCATATCCTTGAGTTTTGCTTTGCCCGAATCAATCTCATCGTCACCCAAAACCACAGTGAATTTTGCGCCGATTTTATCAGCAAATTTCATTTGAGCCTTAAGCCCTCTTGAGCAAATATCGGTTTGAGCTTTATAGCCCTCATCACGAAGCTCTGCACACAGAGCGCTGGCTTTTAGTGATGCCTTTTCGCCTAATGCGGCAATATAAAGGTCAGTAGTGGGGGCGCTTGGAAGCTCGGTTTGTTGAGCCTTTAATAAAAGCATAAGTCTTTCAATACCCATACCGAAGCCTAAAGACGGAACAGAAGGACCGCCCATTTGGGAAATAAGACCGTCATACCTGCCGCCGCCGCAAACGGTTGACTGTGCACCGATATCACCCGAAACAAATTCAAAAACGGTGCGGGTGTAGTAATCAAGACCGCGCACAATGTGCGGATTAACTGTAAATTCAATATTTTGTGCCGTAAGGTGTGCCTTGACCTGCTCAAAATGCTCACGGCAGTCATCACAAAGATAATCAATCACAACAGGAGCATTTGCGGCGATTTCCGAGCAAACAGGAGACTTACAGTCAAGAATACGCATGGGGTTGCGATCAAGCCTGTCCTTACAGGTGGCGCAAAGGTCATCAATATTAGAGCTGAAATATTCCTTTAAGGCTTGGTGGTAAGCCTTGCGGCATTCCGGACAGCCGATAGAATTGATTTCAAGTGCAATCTTTTCAATGCCTACGCTTTTAAGCACCTGCCGTGCAAGGGCAATAACCTCTGCATCGGCATTAGGAGAAGCCGCACCTATACATTCAACACCGAATTGGTGGAATTCACGCAGACGTCCTGCCTGGGGCTTTTCGTAGCGGTAGCAACCGCCGATATAGCAAACCTTTGCAGGCAAAGCAGCGTTAACAAGACCCTTTTCGATAGCACTGCGGATAACGCCCGCGGTAAGCTCGGGACGCAGGGTTATAGATCTTCCGCCCTTATCGTCAAAGGTGTACATTTCCTTTTGAACAACATCGGTAGTATCACCAACGCTGCGTAAAAATACTTCCGTATGCTCAAAAACAGGCACACGAATTTCTTTAAAGCCGTAAAGCGAGGCAACCTCAAGCATTTTACCCTCAACAAATTGCCAGTTATGGCTTTCATCGGGCAAAATATCATTAGTTCCCTTTACGGCGCGGTTAATTTCTGCCATTTTAAAACTCCGTTTTCAGATAATATATAAATTCAAAAGATTAAGGTTAATTGTTTTTGACAATTTCGCGCCAATCAAGGTCACCGCGCTCTAAACCGTGAATGAGCACCTCGGCAGTTGCAATGTTGGTTGCAACCGGGATATTGTGAACGTCACAAAGGCGCAAAAGTGCCTGCTCGTCAGGCTCACTGGGCTTGGCGGTAAGCGGGTCACGGAACATAAGAAGAAGGTCAATTTCATCACAGCCTATACGAGAAGCAATCTGCTGTGAGCCGCCTTGTGAACCGCTTAAAAACTTGGCAATATCAAGACCTGTGGCTTCGGATACGGCTTTGCCTGTTGAACCTGTTGCCACAAGATTGTATCTGCTTAAAATTCCGCAATAAGCTATGCAGAATTGCACCATAAGTTCTTTCTTTGCGTCATGTGCGATTAGGGCTATTGTCATAATAATATTCCTTTCATATTCTTTTGATTTTTGGTAATAAAGGCGCTTCGCCGTCCAGCCTGGCGGCAATCCTGAAAAATGCCTTTAAGGCTTTTGAGCGGTGGCTGATTTTATGTGTTAATGAAAGCAGGTGAAGCTCATCACTTTGCGGAACCACACCTATCAGCTTTAAAAGTGAACCGTCAATAATTTCGTCAATATTTTTAAAGCGATGCTTTCCGCTTTGCTTTAAAACAAAGCGATTTATTATAAGCCTTGCAGATAAGTCAGCTTCATTCAATGCTTCACTGACAGCACCTGCATCTCTTACAGAAATGGGATCGGGCACAGCTATTGTTAAAAACTGTGTATCCTTCGGCAAGCAGGAATAAAGGGGAGTGTTGATGCCTGCAGGGAAATCAAAAATCACAACATCAAACATATCCTGTACCTTTAAAGCAAAGCTTTTAAAGGCAGATAAATCAATAAGTCCCGTTTTTGCGGGGGCGGGAATTAAAAACAGACCCTCACCGTATTCATAAGGGTAAACCGCATCCTCAGGCTCTTTACCGTTTAAAATATCCGCAAGGTCAAAAACGGTTGATTTATCAATTCCAAGCATAAGGTCAAGGCAACGCAAGCCCTCATCCATATCAACAAGTAAAACCTTTTTGCCTTTTTGGCTGAAGGCAATACCCAAACCTACCGAAACGGTGGATTTTCCAACACCGCCTTTACCGGAGGTTACAGCAAAAATTTTGCCCATAAAGCAACTCCTTGCAGCAACAATAAAATAATAAAGACGTTAAAAAACATACTACGTTATTTTATCATATACTATATTTTTTGTCAATTTAAAACATGGGTTTATTTAACAATTATCAGTCAAGAACAACAAAGGGAAGGTCCTCTGCAGGTGAGTTGCTTTCTGCATAAAAGTAGGAATCAAGAATGTCACGCACAACCGTACCTGCCGAATAACCCGAATTTCCGTGCTCAAGCACAACAGATATTGCAATTTCGGGGTTATCAAACGGAGCAAAGGCCACGAAAACGCTGTGGTCAACCTTGTTTTGTACCTGCGATGTACCTGTTTTACCGCCGACCTTTATTGGATAATCTCCGAGAGCGGCTCTGCCGGTACCGTCAACCGTAACAGAAAGCATACCTTCCTTTACGGCATTAAGGTTAGCATCACTCATATCGATGGTGTTTAGAACCTCGGGCAGAATATCCTTATACATTTCCGACATATCGTAAGAAACAACGCTGTCAATTAGTGTTGCCTTGTAATGAGTGCCGCCGTTTGCCAGGGTTGCGGTATAGTTTGCAAGCTGTAAGGGTGTAAAGGCATTCATTTGTCCGATGGAGATTTGGAGCGTATCGCCGCCCACACCGTTTGTGGTGGGTTCAAGTATTATACCTGCCGCATCATCAACCTCAACGCCGGTTTTAACACCCAAACCAAAGCTTTTGAAATAATCGGTAAGTGTGAGTGCACCTACACGGCGGCCCAATTCAAAGAAGAAATAGTTACAGCTTTTTGAAAGTGCGCTTTTAAGGTTCATGTGACCGTGATAGTGCATACAGTCGGGCTGGTAATCGCTGAAAAAGGCGTAGTTTTGGACACAACGTATGGTTTCACCCAAGCGGTAATGTCCGTTTTCCAAGGCGGATATAGCCACAATAGGTTTTATCGTAGAGCCTATTGGATAAACACCCTGAAAGGCTCTGTTAGTGAGCGGTTTTGCAGGGTCGTTTGCCAAGGCTTCATAGTTTTTATTCATGGTTGCAGAATCATAGGTTGGGTAATTGGCGGCACAAAGAACACTGCCGGTATCAATCTTAACCGCAACAGCCGCACCTGCTGTGCAGGAGCCACCCTCGCTCTGCAGGGATTTTACAATTCTGCTTAAAGAATCCTGTGCAGTGCGTTGCATAGTTTTGTCAAGGGTCAGCATTATTGTTTTTCCGGCAATCGGCTCTTTGGTGATTTCTTTACCTACAATGTTGCCGTTTGCATCAAGGCGGTAGGTGATTTCACCGTCGATTCCTCTGAGGTATTCTTCGCCCCATTTTTCAATACCGCTTTTGCCAACCTTATCGTTATAGGAATAACCTTTTTTCTTGTATTCCTCCCAATCCTCTTTGTATATTGGACCTACAGTACCTATAAGGTTTACCGCAAGAGAGGTGTCGGTATATTCGCGGAACGGAACAACATCAACCGTCACACCGTTAAGTCTGAAGGAGGATTCGGAGATTTTACGCATCAGCTCTACAGGTATATCCTCTGCAAAGGTGAAGGGATAGGAAACAGAAAAATCATTTGCAGTCATACTGTAGCGAATGCCCATAATTTTGCGTTTATCGGCATCACTGTATTTTTCCAACTCATATTTTTTGACCATTTCGTCAAAGCAGTTTTCTGCAGTGGCATAGTGTGCCAGCTCCAAAATTTCAAGAAGCTTTGAAATCTCATCCTTACTGTCCGCTTTATAGCCGAACGGAGCGTTGAAATCAAGAGGGAGCTCGTCCCGCCATTCAGCGTTATGCTCTTTCATTAAATTCACAAGCGTGAGTATAACGTCGTTAAGGTTTTCACCGATATATGCTTTATTAAAAACAATATTGTAGCCGTCACGGTTTATAGCTATCTGTCTGCCGAAGCAATCAAGGATTTCTCCTCTCGGAGCTTTTAAGACCGATGTCAGCACCGAAGCGGCACCGTCATTCTTGTCGGTATACTGTTCTGCGTTGGCAATTTGGATAGTATAAACCCTTGAGGTAAAGAGCAATATTGTTAAAATAAGTATTACAGAAAGCACAGTAAGCTGTGTTTGACTCTTTTTTTGAAAAGGCAAGGGTATTTCCTCCAAAAAGATTATTGGTTTTTGATATTATCAAAGTGTTTAAAAATAAAGTAAAAAGGGAAAATGAACAGGGAAGTATAGAGTGCAGAGGGCAGAGAATAGCTGAAAAGAAATTCCAGGCTTTGCTTGGAACCATGCCCTATGGCATCAAACACAAACCAGTTTAAAACAAAATATAGAACCGCCGTAAAAAGGGACAGCACCGTTGCGGCGCGAATGTTTTTATTAAAAAGCGTGTCTGATAAAAGGCATACCGCCGTAGCGATAAGCATTAAAGCAATAGTGTTAAAGCAATAGCTTTCTCTGGCAACACTGTCTACACAAGCTCCGGATAAAAAACCTGCAAAAGCAGCTTTTTTTATGTCTGTAAAAACGGAAAAAGCCGTAAGTAAAGGCAATATAACTAAAGGTGTTGCGGATTTAATGGTGATGCTGAAGCCCGCAGCAGAATCAAAAATTGTAACCGCAAAGAATAAAAATGCGGTGGCAAGAAATATGAACGGATGATTTTTTTTAGGAATCATTATTTTTCTCCGTTTCCTACAACAAGTCCGCCCTGACCCTCAAACGAGGTAAGCACCATAACCTCGCGGATATTTTCAATATCTGCAAAAGGTTTCACTTTAGCGAAGATTGAAGTATTGTATTCATCACTGCCGATAGACTGTATTGTGCCTATAAGAAGCCCGTCGGGGAAGATGCCCTCGCCCGAGGTCACCACATAGTCACCTATAGCAACAGTACACGAGCGGGAAAGGTTGTAAAGACGGGTAAAGCCTTCCTTTGATTCTTCCAGGGTGCCACCCAGAATACCTGAATCGTTTGTGCGGTTATCAAGTGCTCCCAAGGTGATTTCGGGACTTAAAATAGTGGTTACCTTTGAGGTGGTAAGTCCAACCTCGCTTATGTATCCCACAAGTCCGGCGTCGGTCATAACAGGGTCATATTTTGAAATGTCTGCAGTGGAGCCTTTGTTGATAACAAAGCCCTTATAGGGGTCTGTATTGTCCTTGGAAATTAGGATTGCATCCGAAAAAACAAAATCGGGGTTTTGGTCCTTAATTTCAAGGTAGTTTTTATAAAATTCATTCTCCTTGGTTGCTTTTTCGTAATCAGCAAGCTGCTCTCGTAAGGTGTTAATCTCGGATTCAAGCTCGGCGTTTTCAAGGGAGATTTTTTCGCCGTCTCTATAGGTGGTAACAAAATCCGAAATACCGTTTGAAATCTTTGTGACAGCCGCCTTAAAGGGAGCGGTAATTGTTCCCATAAGGTCAGCCTGCGGAGAAATTCTGCCGCCGATTATCAAAGATGTTATTGAAAGCGCAATTAAAATTAAAAGCACCGAAAGGATGAGTTTGAATTGTCTGCTGCGAAAGAAAAAACGCATTATTATCCTCCGTTAATGGAAAATTGGTTAATTATCTAAAACGCTTTCCTCTGCGGAAAACATAGTTTTCAAAGCCGCTGTCTGCTTCAAGACGCTTTGCTGTGCCCAAAACAACACAATCAAGAGGATTGGCGGCAATGGTTACGGGAATGCCGGTTTCTTCTGCGATGAGCTCCGCAAAGCCACGAAGCAAGGCACCTCCGCCTGTTAGGGTGATGCCGCGGTCAATAATGTCTGCCGCAAGCTCCGGCGGAGTTTTTTCAAGGGTTAAGCGAATAGTATCAATGATTTGTGAAATCGGGTCTGCCATGGCAGAGCGTACCTCCTCGGAGGTTATGATTACATTTTTGGGAAGACCGTCTACCTGGTTTCTACCCTTGATTTCAATGCTTGTCTCGTTCTCATAAGGCTTTGCAGAGCCAATTTCAATTTTAATTTGTTCGGCAGTGCGTTCACCTATAAGAAGATTATGCTTACGTCTGACATAGTTTATAATTGCCTCATCAAGGTCGTCACCGGCGATACGGATTGATTGAGCGGTAACAATGTCCCCAAGTGAAATAACCGCAACCTCACTTGTGCCGCCGCCTATATCTACAACCATACTGCCTGCGGCATCCCAAACAGGAAGTCCTGCACCTACAGCCGCTGCCATAGGCTCTTCAACAAGGTCAATATCGGTAGCGCCTGCCTGCTTTGCGGCATCGTATACTGCACGGCTTTCAACCTCTGTAACGCCCGCAGGAATACAAACTACCATACGCACTCTTGAAAAAAGAGAACCCTTCATTGCCTGTCTGACAAAGCGCTTAAGCATTGCGGCGGTAACGTCAAAGTCGGCGATAACCCCATCCTTAAGAGGTCTTACCGCAACAATTGAGCCGGGGGTGCGTCCTATCATTTCCTTTGCCTCTGTACCAACGGCACGAACAGCATCATTTCTGATATCATAAGCCACAACAGAGGGCTCGCGCATTATAATGCCTTTACCTTTAAGGCAAACCAAAGTATTTGCTGTGCCTAAATCGACACCAATATCTCTTGTGAACATAAAAATCTCCGTTCTGTTTTTTTACTCTATATTTTCTGCAGGAACTATCAAATTTATAGCGTTGTGGATATTACTGATTTCAACTGTGTCACTGCCTTCGGCAAATTCGCCGTCAAGCGTCCAAGCAAGACCCTCTCCGCCGCTTACAGTGATTTTGTTTGTATGGAAGAATTCCATTCCTTCGCGGTCAAGATCCTTTTTGAGAATACCGTTTACAACCGCTTGCAGATCAATAACATTTTTAGGAGTACGTATAAGCAAGACCTCAAAAAGACCGTCATTAAGCTCAACCATATTTTGATCGAATTTAACCACACCGCCTACAGAAAGCGAATTTGAAATAGCACCGAATACGAAATCGCCTTCAATTTCACGCTCGTCACAGGTGAATTTCAAATGTGTTGACTTTATATTTGCAAGGCTCTTGATACCCTCAAAGAAATATGCCGCTTGACCTAACACATTCTTAACCTTTTGCGGTGCAGAATATGAGGCCGATGTAAAAGCACCAAAGGAAGCGGTATAGGTGAAATATTTATCACCGAATTTACCTATATCAAGGGTTAGCTCCTTGCCCAAGGTAATGTCGCTTGCCGCATCCCCTATAGTGCGGGAAATGCGAAGACCCGACGACCATTCGTTAAGCGTGCCCGAGGGTATGTAGCCTATTTTGCATTTAACACCCGATTGCATAAGACCCGAAATGGTTTCGTTAAGCGTGCCGTCACCCCCGCAGACAACGATTATATCGTAATCTCCCTGTTTAAGGGCGGCGGCCTTTACGGTGGCATCTCCTCGTGCTTTGGTTGGATAAACCGTGACCTCATAGTCAGCGGCAGATAAAATTTCGGTAACCTTTAAAAGCTCGGTACGCATTTTGGCTTTACCCGAACAAGGATTCACAATTAAAAGTAATTTTTGTTGAGACATAAATATACTCCTTTCAACGTGATACTATCGGTAGTTAATGGGTAAGGTTGCGGTAGCGTTTAGTTCACTGCCTGCAATATTACCGCTTTTAAACTCGTGAATTGCTTGTGCGCCGACCATCGCCGCATTATCACCGCAGTATTTGAGCGGTGGATAATAAAGCGAATAGCCTCTCTTTGAACATTCCTCGTCCATTCTTCGGCGCAGCTCGCTGTTGGCAGAAACACCGCCTGCAAGGGCAAGCTTTGTGTAGCCAAGGCTTTCTGCCGCCTTAAAAGTGTTTGCTATGAGCATATCGCAAACCCTTTCGCGTATGGTAGCACATAGAACGGGAACATCTATTTCATCGCCCTTTTGACGGGCGTTATGAACTGTATTTATAACTGCGGTCTTAAGACCTGAAAAACTGAAGTCATATTCGCCTCCGCCTGATTTCGGGTAGGGCAGAGGATATTTTTCAAAGTCAGAACAGGTGGCTATTTTGTCAAGCGTTACACCGCCCGGATATTGGAGTCCCAGGCATCTTGCGGTTTTATCGAAGCATTCGCCTGCGGCATCATCCCTAGTGCCACCTAAAATTTTGAAAGTGGTATAGTCACTAACCTCTGCCAAAACAGTGTTTCCTCCCGAAACCAAAAGGCAGAGAAAGGGTGGCTCTAACTCGGGGTGGGCAATATAGTTAGCGGCTATGTGTGAACGCAGGTGGTGAACCGGAATGAGCGGCACACCAAGAGAAAGCGCCAAGCCCTTTGCAAAATTAACCCCCACAAGCAATGCACCGATAAGTCCCGGTGCAAAGGTAACCGCTACTGCCTCAATATCGTTGTAGGTAAGCTCTGCTTGCTTTAAGGCTTCGTCACAAACGTGAGAAATAGCCTCGGTATGCCTTCTTGAAGCAATTTCCGGCACAACACCGCCGTAAATACGGTGCTCGGCTATTTGTGTAGCTATTATATTGGAAAGTACTGTTCTGTCCTCAACAATGGCAACGCTCGTCTCGTCGCAGGAGGATTCAATTGCTAAAATTTTCATCTGTTCCAAACCTTTTTGTCATTATAATTGCGTTTTCCAAGGGCTCACGGTAGAAATTTTTTCTTCTGCCTTCTTCTTTAAAGCCAAGCTTTTCATAGAGCGAGATGGCAGAATTGTTAGATTCTCTTACCTCAAGTGAAACAAAGGATAGAGATAGCTCTCTCGCCAAACCGAAGACCTTTTTTAAAAGGGCAGTGCCAACACCTTTTTTGCGGTAATTCGGCAAAACCGCAACATTGGTTATATAGCCCTCATCTAAAATACAGCTTATGCCGATATATCCTAAAACCTTATTGCCGCACACCGCCACAAAAAACCTTGTGCCGCCCAAAAAGGCTTCTAAAAGCGAATTTTCACTCCAAGGCTCGGAAAAACAGATGCTTTCAAGCTTTGCTATTTGAGCTATATGATTTTGCTCCATTTTAACTATGCTAAAGGGCAAAAAAAGCTCATCAACGGCGGCAATGATTTCGTCACGGCAGGCACGGTAAACATCTAATCCGCAAGTGTAGGGGTCAGATATACCGTCACCCAAAACCATAAGCTTATCCTTTGCGGCAGGCATTAAATATGCGGCGTGCGTATGTGATAAACAAATTATTTTATCTGCCCAGGCTATATCCTCGGCAGAAAGCTGATGTGAAACGTGAGCAGAAATATCAATTCCGATTTCGCTCAAGGCAAGCATTGCGTTTTGGCTCACTGCAGAGCCGTCAGCCGCAATACCGCCGCTTTTTACATTAACATTTTTAAGCTCTAACGATTTAAGATAACCCTCTGCCATAGGACTGCGGCAGGTGTTACCCGTACAAACAAATAAAATATTCATAAAGGCTATCCTTTTGCTTCTAACCAGGTTTTACCGCTGTTGGCGTCCGCCGTAAGCTCAACTGCAAGCTTTGCCGCTCCCGACATTTCTTCGGATAAAAGGGAGCAAACACGCTCGGCGTCAGCCTTGTTACATTCAACAATGAGCTCATCGTGGACCTGCAAGATAAGCTTTGCCGAGGGAATTTCGTTTTTAAGACGCTCAAAAACCTTAATCATTGCAAGTTTTATAATATCGGCGGCGGTGCCTTGGATAGGAGCGTTTCTTGCAACCCTCTCACCAAAAGCACGCAGCATACCGTTTGAATTATTAAGCTCGGGCAGGTATCTTCTTCTTCCGAAAAGGGTAGAAACAAAGCCCTCTGCTTTGGCGTTGCTTATGGTATTTTCCATATAATCCGCCACACCCGAATAATAGGCAAGATAGCTTTTTATATAGCTGTCAGCTTCGGCTCGGGTAACGCCTATATCCTTTGAAAGGGAAAACGCACCGATACCGTAAACAATACCAAAGTTTACAGCCTTTGCACGACTACGCATAATGGGTGTTACCATGTCAGCCGGCATACCGAAAACCTGTGCCGCAGTGGCGGTGTGAATATCCACTCCCGAGCGGAAGGCGTTTATCATATTTTCGTCCTTGGAAATACTTGCAAGCACACGAAGCTCGATTTGAGAATAGTCAGCATCGCAAAGCACTTTACCCTCGTCAGCGATAAAGTATTCGCGCAGGCGCTTGCCCTCATCCGTTCTTACGGGTATATTCTGCAAATTAGGCTCAAGCGAGCTTATTCTGCCTGTTCTGGCTTCGGTTTGGTTAAAGGTGGTGTGGATTCTGCCGTCAGCACCGATACATGCCTCAAGACCGTCAGCATAGGTTGATTTAAGCTTACTCAACTGGCGATACTCCAATAAAAGTGATACGGCAGGGTGGCGGTCACGCAGTTCCTCCAAAACCTCTGCATTGGTGCTGTAGCCGCTTTTGGTTTTTTTCTTTGCGGGAAGCTCTAATTTTTCAAACAGGGCAACGCCCAACTGTTTTGGGGAATTGAGATTAAATTCATAACCCACAAGGCGGTAAATTTCTTCCTTAATAACCGAAATGCGCTCGCCCAATTCAAGGGATAATTTTTCGAGCCCCTTGCGGTCAACCAAAAAGCCGCAAAGCTCCATATCACCCAAAACTCTTGCAAGAGGAAGCTCAATTTCCTCTAAAAGCGTCAGCTGGTTTGTTTTTTCAAGCTCCGAGTGAAGATTATCGCACACAGCCTTAAAGCTGCAGGCGGTTTTTAAAAGCTCGTCAGCGTCACCTAAAATCCTTGGTGCCGAGCCATACTCTGCTAAAAGTCGGTCAATATCATAAGAGGATGCCGAGGGATTGCAAAGATAGGCGGCAAGCATAGCATCAAAGCTTACCGAGGTAATACACTGCTCTTTTTTATAAAGATTTTTATAATCGTAAACACGTTTTTTTATGCCGCTGTCGCAGTAAAGTGATTTGAGCTCTGATTCATTAAGACGGCAAACACCGCCCTCCCAAGCAGCGGCAGACCCGTTTTCACAGGTAAAAACGGTGATTTCCTTAACACCACCACTAATAGCGGATTTAACCTCGAATGCAGGCTTTTCTTCCGCTTCAAAGGACATTCCGATTTGTGTGTTTACAGGCTCAAGCCCCATTTTTTCCATAAGCTTGAAAAATTCAAGCGAGGTCATAAGAGCGGCAAGCTTGGCTTTATTAGCAGGCTTTGTTGCGTATTTAGAAATATCGCTCTCAATGGGAGCGGTTTTGCAAATTGTTCCAAGCTCACGGCTTAAAAACGCATTTTCCTTGCCTGCTTCAAGCTTTTTGCGGACACTGTCCTTGATTTCAAGCGAACCAATATTTTCGTAAATATAGTCAATACTGTGGTATTTGGTTACAAGATCGGTTGCGGTTTTTTCACCAACACCCGCAACACCGGGTATATTATCCGAAGAGTCCCCCATAAGGGCTTTAAGCTCGATCATTTCGCCGGGGGTTAAGCCGTAACGCTCAAACAAAGCCTCTTTAGTGTAGTTGATAATTTCGGGATGTCCCATTTTAGTGGCGGCAAGTAAAACCCTTGTTTTATCTGAAATCAGTTGTAAAGAATCGCGGTCACCTGTAGATATAACGCACTCGTTTTCGCTTTGCTCACAAAGCTGTGCTAAAGTACCCAGTATATCATCCGCCTCAAAGCCCTCACATTCAATACATGTGTAGCCTGCAAGGGAAAGCCATTCCTTTAAAACGGGCATCTGTGAAGCGAGCTCGGGTGGCATACCCTTTCTGCCGGCTTTATATTCAGCATATTGCTTGTGACGGAAGGTAGGAGCTTTTAAATCAAATGCTACAGCCACGCCGTCAGGCTTTTCGGTTTCGCAAAGTCTGTTCAAAATATTAATAAAACCATATATTCCGTTGGTATACTGACCGTCCTTTGTGGAAAGCAGCTTTATACATAAAAAGCGCGGTTTATGATACTGTTACCGTCAATTGCCAGCAGCTTCAAGCTCTCAACTCCTATATATTATATATAATCTAAATTAGTATAACATATTTTTACACTTATGTCACCATATTTTTGATAATTTACGTAAAATTTTATGAATATTTAAAACATTTTCAACTTTTCTGTTTAATCAGGTTGAAAAAAGCATTATTTTTTTAAAATGAACTTTGGATAATGCTCCTTAAATGGGTAAAATATTTTTATATAAAGAATTTTCTAAAAAACATTTCGGGTGGTATTATGGTAACCAAATATAAAAGCTTTATAACAAATCTTGCGGCGGTGGCGGTAGGAGTTGTTAACGGTCTTTTAGGTGCAGGCGGAGGTATGCTTGCTGTGCCGCTTTTGAAGCGTTCGGGTTTATCCCAAAAGGAGTCGCACGCCAATGCGGTTGCAGTGATTTTGCCTATAAGTATAATGAGCGCGGCGGTTTATATGTATAAAGATTATGTAAACTTAATAGATGCCTTGCCATACTTGCCCACGGGGTTGTTGGGTGCAGTTTTAGGAACAAAATTTTTAAGTAAAATATCTGCGGTGTGGTTAAAAAGAATTTTTGGTGCGCTTATGATTTATGCAGGCATTCGCCTGCTCCTTAAATGAACATTTACGCCCTTTTAGCAGGGCTTTTTTCGGGAATTTTGGGCTCAATGGGGCTTGGCGGCGGTGCAGTGCTGGTGATTTATTTGACACTTTTCACCGATACAAAGCAGTTTGCCGCTCAAGGGATAAATTTGATTTTTTTCATCCCAATAGCCCTTGTTTCGGTCATGATTTATGCTAAAAAAAGGCAAATAAGGTGGAAAACAGTTTTAATATTCGGCGCTTTAGGAATTTTAGGCGCCGCATTCGGCCTAACACTTACCTCTGTTTTAGGCGGAAAAATCACGTCCAAGGTGTTTGGTGGCTTGCTTGTGATAATGGGAATAGAGGAAATTTTTAAAAGAAACAATAAAACTGTTGCAGAAGATGGGGAAAAATGATACAATTAAAAAAGAACTAATATTCGCCTAATTTCAAAATACTGCAAGTGAAAGGAAAAGGGTTATTATGTCAAAAGCTCCGCTTACCGAAAAACAGCAGTTGGTATACAATTTTCTTGTTAAGCAAACCTCTTTGGGTGTGCCGCCCTCTGTGCGTGAAATCTGCACAGCCACGGGTATTAAATCAACCTCAACCGTACACGCAATTTTAAACGTTCTTGAGGATGAGGGCTACATAATAAGAGATGCTAAAAATTCGCGTTCAATACGTATTGATATGGGAGCACCGTCCTCAATGGTGCCGCTTGTCGGCAGGATTACCGCAGGCAAGCCTATTTTGGCGGTAGAAGAGATTGAGGATTATATCCCTTATCCTTCCAAGGATGCTGACGGTCTTTTTGCACTAAAGGTTGTGGGATTCAGTATGAGGGATGCCGGCATACTTGACGGTGATATTATCGTTGCGGATAAGAATAAGCCCTGCCGAAGCGGTGACATTGTTGTTGGGATGGACGGCGATGAGGCAACCGTAAAGCGCCTGCTTATAAAGAACGGTCAAATCATATTTATGCCCGAAAATCCCGATTTTGCCCCGATTTACCCCGAGGACCCAATGGTTTTGGGCAAGGTTGTTGGTAGCTACAGAAGGTATTGATAGAGTATGAAAAGTGTTGAAATATTTACTGACGGTGCCTGCTCGGGCAATCCCGGCCCCGGCGGGTGGGGTGTTGTTTTGCGCTTTGGTGAGCACGAAAAGGAGCTTTCAGGCGGAGAAGAAAACACCACAAATAACCGTATGGAGCTCACCGCCGCAATAATGGGACTAGCGGCTTTAAAGGAGCAATGTAAAGTAAGACTTGTGACCGATTCTAAATATGTGGCTGACGGTATAACAAAAGGCTGGGCAGTGTCGTGGCAGAAAAACGGCTGGCGCAAGGCAGATAAAAAGCCTGCGCTTAACCCCGATTTGTGGGAGAAACTGTTAGAGCTTACCGAGTATCACGAGGTTACGATTGACTGGGTAAAGGGTCATGCGGGACATCCGGAAAATGAACGGTGTGACAAGCTGGCAGTTGATTATTACACCAAACTCAAACAGGGAGAATAGTTTTTATGTCAAGAAACAAAAAAACCGAATATATTATCACAGGTGCGCTAATCGCCGCCGCTTATGCGGCACTCACCTATTTGAGTAACATTTTCGGTTTAGCATACGGTCCTATACAGCTTAGGGTGTCGGAGGTGCTAACCCTATTGCCTGTTTTTACACCTGCGGCAATACCCGGGCTTACGGTGGGCTGTTTTATAGCAAATATAGGCTCATTTAATATGTTGGATTTAGTTTTCGGCACGGCGGCAACCTTTATTGCGGCGTGCCTTACATACGCTTTAAGAGGGGTGACCTTTAAAGGGCTTCCCCTTTTGGCGGCACTGCCGCCCGTAATAGTAAATGCACTTGTGATAGGTTTGGAAATCACATTTTTCTTCTTGCCAAAAGGCGCATCTCTTTGGGGTTTTTTAATTTCGGGTTTAGAGGTTGGCGTGTCACAATTCATAGTGTGCTATGTTTTCGGAATACCTTTTTATCTCATTGTTAAAAAATATAAAATTTTTGAACGCAAGGGTTAATGATTTTATAAAAACAGGCAGTCTCACTTTTTTGTGAGACTGCCTGTTTATTTAGTCGTGACGGGTTCGTATACTCCACCTTTGCCTATCTGAATAATTCGTGGTCTTTATTGAAAACAGCAGTTCTTGTTACTGAATAAAATGCTTTTAAATCCGCGTTTTCTTCAAAGAATTTATCCATAACAAGGGTTGGGTTAAGGTTGTCCTCATTGCCTGCAGTAAGGCGGAGAGTAAGCTGATTGTGGGAAAAAGAGAAGCGGTTTATTTTCGGGATAATGTCAATTTCCTTGAATTTACCCTTTTTGCCCTTTTTAAGACAAATAATACTGTCACTTCCCAAAAAAGCGTTTAGTCTTTGCTCAAAGCCGTCAGGTGTATCGCTGAAATCAAGCAAAAACTCGGCAAAAGCAATATCCTTCATGGGCATAACGGGGTCATTAACCGAAACAAACTCAAGTCCTTCAATGCTGACACTCTTTAAGGCCTCAAGACAGTCTTCAAGCCTAAAGCAGTCATCCGTAAGGCGGATTTCAAGCACCTCATAAACGCCGTCAAAGCCCAAAGAAAGCGGCAGAGCAAAGTTCATATAAAGGTGCTGATTAAAGCCCTCGGTATACCAAACGGGGAGCTTTGACTTTGTTATAATTCTTGACATAACTCTTGTTAAATCAAGGTGGGAAATAAATTTCAGTCTGCCGGTCTTTTTAAAGAAAATTCTAACGTTTTTCAAAGCAAACACCCTCCCCGTAACAATTAGCACCACAGCCGGCACATTTTTCTCGGCAGTTGGGTGTTGTGATTTCATTGTGGGCAGTGCGACATTCACGCACCAAAAATTCCTTTGTTACACCGTAATCAAGATGCTCCCAAGGGTTTATTTCATCATATTGACGGTATCTGTTAGCATAAAATGAAGGCTCAATACCGCACGCCTTAAAGGCATCAAGCCAGCGCTCAAGGTCAAAGCATTCGGTCCAACTGTCAAAACGGCAGCCACTTTCAAAGGCTTTTTCTATAACCGCACCAAGTCTGCGGTCACCGCGGGCTAAAACACCCTCTAAAAAGCTGGTCGGAGCATCGTGGTAGCTGAGTGAAATCTTGCGAGTTTTAATACAGCTTTTTAAATATTCCTGCCTGCGGCAAATTTCCTCCATGGTAATTTGCGGCTCAAACTGAAAGGGAGTAAAGGGTTTTGGAACAAAGGTGGAAACGCTTATTGATACCGATACCGATTTGCCCTTCGGTTTTGTGGGCAGGCTGTAATAGGTGTCAACAATTTTTTGACCCAAATCGGCAATTCCCTTTAAATCCTCATCCGTTTCGGTGGGGAGTCCCAGCATAAAGTAAAGCTTTACGGCAGTGTAGCCACCCTCAAAGGCGGTTTTGCAGGTGCCTATGATTTCGTCCTCGGTAACATTTTTGTTGATAACATCACGTAGTCTTTGGGTTCCGGCTTCCGGCGCAAAGGTGAGACCGCTTTTTCTCACGTGATTAATTTTTTGAAGCAGCTCTTCGGAAAAATTATCAATTCGAAGTGAGGGCAAAGCCACACTTACGTGACTTTTCTCGGTCCAATCAAGCATGTCGCAGAGTAAGGGCTCAATTTGGCTGTAATCGCTTGTGCTCAGCGAAGAAAGAGAAATTTCGTCATATCCCGTGTTTTCGCAAAGGCATTTTGCCTGTCGGTTTACTGTTTCACTGCTTTTTTCACGCACAGGGCGGTAAATAAAGCCGGCTTGGCAAAAACGACAGCCTCTGATACAGCCTCTGAAAACCTCTTGCACCACACGGTCGTGGACGATTTCAATAAGCGGCACAACGAAATTATCGGGATAAAACACCTTGTCCAAATCCTTGATAATTCTTTTTTTAATGCTTTTAGGAGCATCGCCTTGATTTTTGATTTCGGCAACAGTTCCGTCGTCATTATAACTAATATCATAAAGCGAGGGGACATAAACACCCTCAATTTTAGCTGCTGCTCTTAAAAAATCTTCCTTACTGCCGCCGTTTTTCTTAAATTCCTTGTAAAGGTCAATAACCTCTAAATCAACCTCCTCACCCTCACCAAGGAAGAAAATATCAACAAAATCTGCCAAAGGCTCGGGATTGCAGGCGCAAGGACCTCCCGCAACAACCAAGGGAGAAAGGCTTTTTCTTTCCTTGGCTTTTAGCGGCAGACCTGCAAGGTCAAGCATATTAAGTACGTTTGTGTATGACATTTCGTATTGTAGTGTAAAGCCTATAAAATCAAAATCCTTTATCGGGTCGTGGCTTTCAAGTGCAAAAAGCGGTATGTTTTCGCGGCGCATAACCTCTTCAAAATCGGTCCAAGGTGCGAAAACGCGCTCACACCAAATATCGTCACGTGAATTAAATTGGGAATAAAGAATTTTTATCCCTAAATGTGACATGCCGATTTCATAGGTGTCGGGAAAACAGAAAGCAAAACGAACGTCAACACTATTTTTGTCCTTTATAACACTACCGGGTTCGCCGCCCGAATATCTGCCGGGCTTTTGAACCGAAAGCAAAAGCGATTCAAATTTTTTAGTATCCATCTTGAAATTCCTTTTTATTTATTATTACAACATATTATTGTACAACAATAATCAAAATCTTTCAACTACTTATTCGCCAATGTCATAATAAAAAGGTAAATTGCTATTATAAAGAGCGATAAATTAAGCTTGTGCCTAAAAATGAGGGTTATTGCCGCAACAATAACCAATGCGGCTACAATAAGGGTTATTATTCTTAATACAACGGCCGCTTTGTCGGGACCCTTGCGCTCGGCAATAACTGATTTCAGCACCGTTCCGCCGTCAAGACCGCAAACCGGCAGGGAATTAAAGATTCCGATTAACAGATTAAGCAGTGAATAATAAAGCACAAGCTCATTTTTAAACGCAATATAATTGAAATAGAGTGAAAAAAACAAAACAAAATTAACAAGAGGACCGCAAGCGGCAATTATAATATCGTTTTTATACTGCTTTGTAGTGGGAGCGGTTATTTGTATGCTGGCAGGTATCAGTTTTATTCTTTTTGGATTGCACTCCAAAAGCCACATTGCAAATAAATGCCCCAATTCGTGCATTAAAACCGCAAAAAAGGTAGGCAAAATAAGGCCTGTGCGGTCGGTGGCGAGCATAAGCGTTACAAGTGCCGCAAAAAGAAAGGAAATGTAAACCTCTGTGCCTAAAAGCCTAAATCTCATCCGCTTCACCGTCTGTCAATAATACCTCGTTAACGTTGGTATCGTTCAAAATGTTTGTGTTGTACCAATCCTTTGCCGCTTTAAAGGTGGTGGGTGATAAAAATTTGAGTATAAGTACTGTCAAAATAACTGTTGCAACGCATAAGGATTGTGTAATTAAAATATAAAGCCATCTGCGGTTTTCTGCCGAAACGAGGGGCTTTTGAGCATTCATAATGCAAATCTCCTTGTATAAAAGCGGTAAATGTGTTACAATGAATTATATTAATTAGTAGGATGATTTTATGCCTTTTTTACCTATAACCAAAAAAGAAATGACCGCCCTCGGCTGGAGTGAGGCGGATTTTATAATCGTTACGGGGGACGCTTATGTTGACCACCCGAGTTTCGGCACAGCCATAATTTCACGTGTGCTTGAAAATGAGGGCTTTAGGGTTTGTATAATTTCTCAACCAAGAAGCGATGAGGATTATAAGCGGTTTGGAAAGCCGCGCCTTGCCTTTTTGGTTAACAGCGGAAATATCGATTCAATGGTGGCTCACTATACCGCCGCCAAAAAGCGCCGCAGTGATGATGCGTATACTCCCGGCGGGAAATCGGGTGCAAGACCCGACCGCGCGGTTACGGTTTACACAAAGAAGCTTCGTCAGCTTTATGGGGATGTTGCCATTGCAATAGGCGGAATTGAAGCTTCTCTCAGGCGATTTGCTCATTATGACTATTGGTCGGATAACGTGCGCCCCTCTGTGCTTATTGAGTCGGGAGCGGACCTTTTGATGTTCGGTATGGGTGAAAAGCATATTGCCGAAATTGCTCACCGCCTTGATAACGGCGAAAGTATAAGAAATTTGACCGATATTAAGGGCACCTGCTATACCGTAAGCAGTGATGAGTTTTCACCGATTCCGGGTGCTGTGGAGTGTCCGTCCTTTGAGCTGGTTTCGGAAGATACTGAAAAATCAAAGGAGCAGTATGCAATTTCCTGCAGAATTCAACAGCAACAACAGGATGCAACGCGTGGAAAAACGGTCATACAAAAGCATGGCAGGCTGATTTTGGTGCAAAATCCACCTATGCCGCCGTTATCTACCGAGGAAATGGACAAGGTATATTCGCTCCCTTTTATGCGTGACTATCACCCGAGCTATAAGGCGCTTGGCGGTGTTCCGGGTATAGAGGAGGTTAAGTTTTCGATTATCCATAACCGTGGCTGCTTTGGCGCTTGTAATTTTTGCTCGCTTGCATATCATCAAGGCAGACAAATTTCGGTGCGAAGCCATAGCTCTGTGATAAACGAAGCAAAGCTTATAACCCAAATGCCCGATTTTAAGGGCTATATACACGATGTCGGCGGCCCTACAGCCAATTTCAGAGCGCCGTCCTGTGAAGGTCAGCTAAAAAACGGCCTTTGCAAGGATAAAAAATGCTTGGCGCCCGAGATGTGTCCTGCGGTAAAGGTTTCCCACAGCGATTATCTTAAGCTTTTGAGAGAGCTTCGGGCTTTGCCAAAGGTTAAAAAGGTGTTTATACGCTCGGGAATAAGGTTTGATTATCTTATTGCCGATAAGGATGATGAATTTTTCAAAGAGCTGATTACTCATCACGTGAGCGGTCAGTTAAAGGTGGCACCCGAGCATTGCTCGGACAATGTGCTGAAATTTATGGGAAAGCCGCCCTTTTCGGTTTATACCCGCTTTGAAAAAAGGTTTTATGAGCTTACAAAGGCGGTGGATAAAAAGCAGTACTTGGTGCCTTATCTTATGTCATCACATCCGGGAAGCACTATAAAGGACGCTATTGAGCTTTCACTGTTTTTGAAGCGCAATAATCTTCACCCCGAGCAGGTGCAGGACTTTTATCCCACACCGGGTACGGTTTCAACCTGTATGTTTTACACCGGGCTTGACCCTATTACAATGGAAAAGGTTTATGTGCCAAAAACTGCGGCAGAAAAGGCACAGCAAAGGGCATTGCTGCAGTATTTCAAGCCCGAAAACCGTGCAATTGTGCTTTCGGCGCTTAAAAAAGCAGGAAGATTTGACCTTATCGGCACAGGTAAGAATTGTCTTATTGCCCCCGAAAAGGGAACAGCACCGCAAAAAAAGAAAAAAACAATACGAAATGTTCATAAAAAGAAAAAATAAAGAAAACGCTTGCAAAGGTCGGCTTCTGCAAGCGTTTTTTAACATAATATAACATTGTGGGGAATTCCACCGCATCCGTTGCACACACCTCATCCGCCGCAAGCGGTCCCCCTTCCCCTCGAGGGGAAGGCAAAAAGGCTTCTCCCTAGGGAGAAGCTGTCGAGCAGGGCGAGACTGATGAGGGGCAAGAGAACCCCATAGCTTAAATCTGTTCAAGTAATTTGCAAAAATATGTGTAAACACCAAAGGTCCAGCCCATCATAGCAGGCATTTGGTACTCGTTTTTGGCCTCTGTGCTACCGTCCAAAATGTTGTACTTTTCCCACAAATGCCCTGTTGCCTCAAAGCCGCGTTCAACAGTGTCCTTAAACTTCCTTGCAATACGCAAAGCATCCTCGGTGTAGCCGTAGTTCATAAGTCCTGCTGCCACAATCAACTGCATCGGCGCCCAGCCGTTTGGAAAATCCCACTGATAGGTACCCTCAACGTCATTTTCCTCACAGGTCAAAATACCGTATTCGGTTTCAAGCTTGTCTAAAAGCTTCACCGCATTTGCCGCCTCTTGCTCGGTTGCAAGACCGCAGAACAGCGGGTAAAAATTGGCAACACTTACAAGCTTTGAATGCTGCTTTTCAACAAAATTATAATCGTAAAAAATACCGTCACAAAGCATATATTTCCTGCAAAGAGCGGCGCGCTTGAGTGCCGCAGTTCTAAAGTTTGCGGCGTCCTCCGGGATGTCCAGCTCTTCGGCGAAAAATTCAAGGTTTTTTTCAAGCGCATAAATCAGGCTGTTAAGATCAACGGGTAAAAAACGGTGGGTTTTATAGGTCATTCTGGGGGTCATATCCCAGCCGCTTTCATAGCCGGCTCTGGCACCTCTTGCAACTTCAAAATCGGTTTCCTGTGGCTTAAAGCCAATGCGTGAGCACAGGTAATTTACCGAGCCGGAATAATCAGCCTCGGGGTCAAGAGGAGCGCTGTCATAGCGGTTAAGACCGCTTTCGGTTATACGCTCATTCATCCAGAAGCGATACTCGGCGCAAAGGGCAGAGTAAGCCGACTTCAGCCAGTCTTTGTCCTTGGTTTGCTTGTAAATATCCAAAACCATAAGTGAAAGAAAGGGTGGCTGTGAACGGTTTAAAAATGAAGTTCTGCTGCCGTTTGGCACAAAACCGTAGCGGTTTATGAGGTAAAACATGTTTTGTGCGTTGTTTTTTGCCTGCTTAACATCACCGCTTGCAAGATAGCCCTTGTTTGTGAAGTATGTATCCCAATAAAACATCTCTTGAAAAGCGCCTTCGGCACAGGGAACACTGTAAGGATAGGGAAGTCCTATAAGAGTACCCTCATCCTCGGTGTTGAGCCTTACGCATTTTTCGAGCTTTTCTTTAATGTATTCGTTAATATTCATAAAAACACCTTATATAATATATAATATACATGAACGATTAGTGGGTTTTTGAATTTGGACCCTCAAGAGATTTTACGTGATTTTTAATATAATCTCTGAAATCCTTTGGAGAGCGTCCGTAAACAGATTTGAACTGACGTGAGAAGTTGGAAATATTTGAAAAACCCGATTGCTCCATAACCTGGCCGATTGTAAGCTCGGTTCGGCGAAGCAGGTCAGCGGCGTGGTTGATGCGATAATGCTTAATATATTGTTGGGGGGAAATATTAAGCTTTGTTTTAAACAACCTGAAAAGTTGGCTTCGGCTGATGTTGTGCTTCTTAGAAAGCTCTTCAACAGATACCTCAACCGCATAATTGTTTTCAATGTCCATAATAACTTCATTAATAATGCCCGACTGTAACGAAGAGGCATCATGCTCCGGGTTAATCATACTGAACAACTCAAAAAGCTTTGAAATGGCAAGAAAGCCGTTACCCTCATTACCGTAGCATGAAACCATTTCCTTAAGGGAAGCAAGAACCTTTTCGGTATCGGCAAAGTCAAAAACAATTTTATCATTGGAAAGACCGCGAAGTGCTATCTGCTGGTTGCTGCTTTCGCCCGAAAAACCTACCCAGCCGTAAAACCAGGGGTCCTTATCATCGGCAATGTAGGTTGCAGGAGTGCCCATCGGGATAAAAAAGCCTTGTCCTTTTGAAACGGAATAAGTCTTTCCGTTTATTTCTATTTGCCCCTTGCCCGAAAAAACAAAATGCACCAGGAAATAATCCCTCACAGAAGGTCCGTACGCGTGTGAAGGCTCGCAATCCTCATAACCGCATTGAGTTATGAAAAAAGAAGTATTAACATTAAAACTGGCATTAACGGAATGTTTCATTATAAACATATCAAAAACCTCTCTTTAGCCAATGCTTTTAACATTTATCTGTCAAAAATGTTAAAAATGAATCATAAATACGGAAATTTTAGTACTAATGATTATAACAAATAACCAAAAAAAAATCAAGCGTATGCAACATTTAGCAAAAAACGTGCAACACAAGATTATCTTTTTGTATAAATGTTGTTTCAATAAACAGGTAAAAATTATCCCTTTTTTTTACTTTTTCGAAACACTTTGTGCAAAACGCTCAAAGTTGCTCGCTTGCGTTAGTATAAATTGACATTTTGGTGGCATTTTAGCGTTTTTTTTCGCAAAAAGGTGCAACATTTAGCAAAAAACATGAAACATAACGATATTGTTGTTTTAACTAAAAAATGTTAGAATAACAATGTAAAATATTATAATTTTGCAAGGAGGATTTTTTATGACTAAGCAAAAGAAACTGATACTCGCAATTGTCAGCGCAGTTGTCGCTGTTGCTATTGCGGTTGGCGCAGTATTATTTGCATTGTCTTCTTGTGACGGTAGCAGCGATACGGTTAGAAGAAAAAAGAAGAAAATCGTAATCGTTAAAAAACCCGAAACAACTCAAACTGATGATACATCTTCCGAGGAAAGCTCCGAAGAGGAAGAAATTGAGGTTGAAGACACCAAAGAAGAAGTGACGGAAGAGGAACAAGAGGAAGAGGTTTATCCTTATGAAGTTTTCCTTGACGGCGGTTCATATAACCCCCTAAATGAAAAAATCGGTATGTCCTTCTACCATTTCTATCAAGGTCAGTGGGATGAAAGCTTGGCTGGCGCTTACGGCGTTAAGGAAGCTGAATTCATGAACTATTATCGTATAAGCGATATTGCTGACCTCAAGGCTCTTAAGGAAAAGAACGGTCTTGGTTGGTACCTCATTCACAATCCTTTCCCGGATCGTAATACAACCGTTCCGAGAGATGGTTGGGCTGAAAACCTTAAGGCAACTATGGCAGCTTATAAAGCAGCAGGCGTTTGGGAACAGTTGGCAGGCTTTGAAACAGAGGAAATCTGTATGAGCGTTACCCAAGAGCAGTACAAGGTTATCACAAGATTCCTGCGTGACAATTTCCCCGATAAGCGAATTTTCTCTTGCCTTTCTATGTATGAGGTTAGAGGTACGGCTCCTTCCGGCTTTACCATTGCTCCTATGAGCTATGATACATACGCATATATTACCGATATCGGTTATGACTGGTATAGCCACCTTAATGTTCAGCAGTATAGAGATGCGGTTGAGCTTATGCTTTCAAATATGGGCAGAAGAAACAATGTTCGTGTTTGGTTCTTCCCAACCACCTATGGCTTCGGCGGTGTTGATGAGCAGTTCTGTATTGACCATATTAATATAATGTATGATATGCTTATGGATAAGACATTGGTTAAGAACCCCGGCGGTCTTTACTGCTACACTTGGAGGTCCTTTAGTGAACCCGGTATAAATGAGCTTGTTGATCCCGGACTTCAATATAAGTGGACCCGCCTTGGCAATGAAATTATAAAAATCGGTAAGGAGATTGTAAACAATCCCTACCGTTATGATTACTCTGTAATCAATTAATAAAATAAAGAAAGGTGAAAAAAATGACAAAAAGAATTCTGGCTCTTCTTATGGCTGTTGCTATGTGCGCTACTGTTTTTGCAGGCTGCGGCAAGAAAGACAACGCTTCAGAAATCGTAGAAGAAGAAATTGTTTATGTTACTGACGATGGCGAAGAAGGCCAAGGCGGTGACACAACAAGCACTGATTCTTCTAAGGATGAAGGCAAAACAAGCAACACAAGTAAGGATGACGGCAAAGCAAGCAACACTCAAAGCGGCAACAAGAAGCCTTCTCTTGCCGGCAATAGCAACACCAACAAAACAGGCTTCCCTATCGTAAAGAATAAGGAAAAGATCTCTGTTATGTGCGTAACCCGTGCAGACCTTGGTGATATTGCTAACTCTGAATTTTCCAAAGAATACTCTGCAATGACCAATATGGAAATTGAATGGAGAATTTATGGCGAAAGTGCAATTAACGGTCAAAAGGTATTGGCTCTCCAGTCCGGTAACCTTCCTGACATTATCTTTACCAGCCTTACTGATGCAGAAATGCTCCAGTACAGTAAAGAAGGCGCACTTTTTGAGTATAATAAGGACATTCTTAAGGAATGGGCTCCCAACATTTATGCTACATATAATAAGTACCCTGAGGCTTGGGCTAATGCTACAAACGCTGACGGTAAAATGTTCACATTCCCCGGCCTTACAAAGGACTTTAACTTTGCACAGCACTATTGGTTTGTTCGTAAAACCTGGCTTGATAAGCTTGGAATGTCTAAACCCAAGACAATGGATGAGTTCTACGATATGCTCGTAGCTTTCCGTGACGGTGACCCCAACGGCAACGGTCAAAAGGATGAAATCCCGCTTGCTACATGGTCACACGGTGGCTTTATCTTCAATCCTTGGGGCTTTACAAGTGCAATTTCTGTAAGCACTAAGGGTAAGGTTACAAATATGTACACCACCGATAATATGAAGAATGCTGTTAACTTCTGGGCAAAGGTTTATAAGGAAGACCTTGTAAATAAGGATACTATTGATAACTGGGCAGGTAACAACGCAGCATTTATGACCCTTATCAACACAGGTAAGGTTGGCTGCTTCTGGTATGGTTGGCCGAATATGGAAGATAAGCTTATGAAAGAGTATGTAACTCTTGAATATCCTACCTCCAGCAAGAAGGGCAACGGTGACTTCCCCGCTCAGGCTATCACTGTAACTCCTTTCGTAAGTAAGGCAAGCTTCTTCATCACAAAGAACTGCAAGAACGTACCTGCTGCTCTTCGTTGGTTAGACTATCTCTTCACTGATGATGGTTATATGTTAAAGCAGTACGGTAAGGTTGGCAAGGCTTACACCAAGCTTTCTGACGGTAACTATAAGTTCACCGGCACTCCTGCTTCTCCGGATGCAGGTCCTCGTTGGTCACTCCGTTGCCGTAACTATCTTGAAGATTCCAAGATCGTAAACGAAACAGTATCTCCTATGTATGAGCGCCGTTACGCAATTGATGATTGGTGCGAAAAGACATTGGCAGGCAATAAGCAGAAATTCTTGCCTACCACATGGAAAACACAGGAAGAAATCAACGCTGAAAAGCTTTATTTAACATATTGGAACAGTGTTGAGGGTGAATGCTGGAAATTCGTTAATGGCGCAAAGAACATGGGCGCT
>JAZQKT010000020.1:0-6364 GCA_045542295.1 Acutalibacteraceae bacterium | reverse complement strand
ACTATCAGCCATAGCAATCACCTCAAAATTCATTATACATAAAAGGAGAAAGTCTTTCAAGTGATATTCCGACTTTGTCGGAGTGATATTATTGCTTTATGGCAATAGTGATATTAAAACCTCACGGTTTCAGTGTTATTTTATTCGCCCTAAACTGCCGAAAGCAATAACACTTGTCGCAAGACAAATATCACTGCGAAGCAATAGAACTCGCCGAAAGGCGAATAAAACTGGGAGACTTCCTTATGAGAAGTCTCCCTAACACAGCCCATTTATTACTATCCGAAATTTTCGGAATTATCATAATTATCAAGTATTTTTTTAATATTATTGTTTTTAAAGCGCAGTAACCACTCAAAAACCTCGGGGTTAGAGTAGGTGTCACTCCAAGCATCATGACTATTATCGGGATAGATTGTAAGCCTTGCACTTCCGCCGCAACGATTAACTGCATTAACCATTTTTTGAGATTCTTCGGGACAGACTGTCCCATCCTTTGCACCGTGAAATGCCCAAACATTAATATTTATAAGGCGCGACGCATTCCAATACATACCGCCTCCGCAAATCGGAACGATTGCGGCAAAGTATTCGGGCATACTCATTGCAAGCTGCCATGTGGCATAACCACCCATGCTTGCACCGATTACATAAACTCTCTCGGCATCCGCATAAGCTACAGTGGGGATTTTTTTAACAAGCAATTTCAAATCATCAAATAAATCAAACCAAGTATTTTCAGAACAGAGAGGAGCTATGGTTATGAAAGGGAAGTCCTCTAATTTTTCGGTTAGCACAAAGAAGGGGTTATTAAACAGAAGTTCAATATTTTTGCCCCTTGTTCCGGCTCCGTGAAGAAAAAGCAAAACCGGATATTTTTTTGTTTTGTCAAACCCGTCAGGATATCTGATCAAATATTGCAAATTGTTAATTTGTTGTTTTTCGAAGTTCATTTTAAACCTCCGCATTTAAAAAATCAAAGATATCATTTATAACCTCTGTACGGCAGGTATCATTATGAATTTCGTGCCTGCAGTTTTGATAAAGCTTAATTTTAGCATTGGCACCGAATTTAATAAGCTTGTTATACACCTGTGTAACACCCTTGCCGTAATTACCCACAGGGTCGTCTTCACCCGAGATTAAAAGAATAGGTTTGTTCTTGTTTATCTCTTTATACCATTTGGTTTTATTGCATACAGAAATTAAGGTTATAAGGTCGTGCATAGCAGAAACGGTAAAGGGGAAGGTGCAGAATTTATCGGCGGCATATTTTTCAATTATTGCAGTATCCTTTGTAAGCCAGCTGTACTTTGAGTCACCTTCAAATCTCTTGTTATATGAGCCAAATGCCATATTAATTATGAGGTTTGAAACATATTTCGGTCCTCTAATAGCTTTAAAAATATTTGTCAGCAAAAGACCGGCAAAGGCAAGCGGATTTTTACCTGCAGTACCGCAAATGATTAGCTTTTCATAAAGGCTTTCAAAGCTGATGAAAGCTATCCTTGCAATAAAAGAACCCATTGAATGACCCATTAAATAGAAGGGGATATCGGGATAAAGATGTTTAACTGCAAGGCAAAAAGCCTCAACATCGTTTACCAGGTGTTTCCAACCGTTACGGTTAGAAATAAAGCCAAGCTCGCTGTCATCCTTTGCAGTTTTTCCGTGACCCAGATTATCATATCCGAAAGCAACAAAGCCGTTTTCTGCCGCGGCCGACATAATCGGGTCATATCTTTCAATATGCTCGGTCATACCGTGAACAATATGTAAAACACCCTTAATTTTACCCTCGGGAATATAAATTCTTCCCACAAGGGTGTGAATATTGTCAGTGCTTTGCACCGTCATTTCCTTAATTTCAAATGGCATAAAATCACTCCTTTGAAAAGGTTTTATTTACAGCATTTTTCCATCCCTTTAAAAGCTCGTTTCGTTTTTCACTTTCAAGCTCTGCTTTAAATAATGTTTCGTTATTGCCGATTTCTAAAAGCTTTTGCTTATCATCCCAAAACTTAACCGCAAGTCCTGCTAAAAATGCGGCACCGAGAGCAGTAGCTTCATTACAGGCTGGGCGAATAACATCGATAGCCGAAATATCAGCCTGAAACTGCATAAGAAAATTGTTTGCCGCCGCACCGCCGTCCACGCGCATTGAGCTGATTTTAATTTCACTGTCTGCTTTCATTGCGGTTATTAGGTCATTGGTTTGATATGCAATTGATTCAAGTGCCGCTCTTACCAGATGCTTTTTATTACTGCCCCTTGTAAGACCGCAAATTGTCCCTCTTGCATACATATCCCAATAAGGCGCTCCAAGTCCTGCAAAGGCGGGGACGATATAAACACCGCCGTTGGTGCCGGCTTCTAAAGCATAGCGTTCACTGTCAGCCGAGGTTTTTAAAATTCCCAGTTCATCGCGAAGCCACTGTATTACAGCACCGCCAACAAAAACACTGCCCTCAAGAACATATTGCGGTTCTTCATCCTTTGAAAAAGCGCCTATTGTTGTTATTAATCCGCTTTTACTTAAAACAGGAGCAGTGCCTGTATTCATAAGCAAAAAGCAACCCGTACCATAGGTGTTTTTAATGTCGCCTTTCAAAAAGCAACGTTGACCGAATAAAGCTGCTTGTTGGTCACCCGCAATTCCTGAAACGGGAATATTTGCCCCTAAAATATTAATTTCACCGTATATTTCACTGCTCGATTTAACGGCGGGAAGCATACTTTCGGGAATGTCTAAAATACCTAGCAACTTTTTATCCCAGCAAAGGTTTTTAATATCAAAAAGCATTGTTCTTGAAGCGTTTGTGTAATCGGTAACAAAAATTTTGCCGCCCGAAAGCTTCCAGGTAAGCCAGGTATCAACCGTTCCGAATAAAAGCTCACCGTTTTTGGCTTTTTCTTTTGCACCCTTAACATTATCAAGAATCCACTTGATTTTTGTGGCGCTGAAGTAAGCATCAATCGGAAGTCCCGTTGTCTCTTTTATGTATTCCTCATAACCATCATTTTTAAGAGACTCGCATATATCGGCGGTTCTTCTGCATTGCCACACAATAGCGTTGTATATTGGCTTTCCGCTTGACTTTTCCCAAACAACGGTGGTCTCGCGTTGGTTAGTAATTCCCACAGCCGCAATTTCGGAAGCATCGGCGCCGATTTTGGTAATCGCCTCCGTAAGAGCAGAATATTGAGCTGAATAAATCTCCATAGGGTCATGTTCTACAAAACCCTCTTTAGGGTAAATTTGAGTAAATTCGGTTTGACCAACAGATACAATTTCACCGTTTTTATCAAACAAAATTGCCCTTGCACTTGTTGTGCCTTCATCTAAAGAAAGAATATATTTTTTCATAAGCACTTAACCCTCGGCACGCGTGAAGAAACACCGCATACGATTTCGTAGTTTATTGTGTCACACATCTCGGCAAGAATATCCACAGATAACTCTTTTCCGAAAAGAATTACCTCATCACCCATTTTAACATCGGGAATGTCAGTAACATCAACCGACATTTGGTCCATACAAACCCTGCCTAAAATAGGGGCTTTCTTACCATTTATGATTACGAATGCTTTATTTGATAGTATTCTTGGATAGCCGTCAGCATAGCCTGCAGTAACTGTGGCAATTTTGGTTTTCTTTTCTGCCTTAAAGGTTCTTCCGTAGCTTACGGTATCACCCTTTGAAATTTCCTTTACCATACTGACAGTAGATTTAAGTGTCATAACGGGTAACAGCCCGCAGTCAAATTCGGGCGCATCGGAAGGCTTGAGACCATATAGAATAATACCAGGTCTGCAGCAATCAATATGTTTATCGGTATCCTTGATCAGTGCGGCAGAATTACAGCAATGGCAAATATCGGGAGTTAGCCCTGCGGCTTTAAAACGGTTTACCGCATTTATGAAGCGCTCATACTGAAGAAGAGTAAAATTATCTTCGTTTTGGGAATTACGGTCGGAAACAGCAAAGTGAGTAAAAATACCTTCAAGCCGTAAACCCTCTAATTTTGAAGCATTTATAGCTTCATCGATACCCACAAGATTTTGATTGCGGCAATCAAAACCCAAACGTGACATACCTGTATCAAGCTTAATGTGAATATTAAGCTTTAAGTTGTTTTTGACAGCTTCTTTTGATAACTCAACGGCATATTCACTTGAATAAACGCATTGCGAAATATTAGCGGAATAAAGCTCGTTTACATATTCTAAAGGGGTGTAGCCTAGAATTAAAATAGGCTTTTTTAATCCGAATTCACGAAGCTCCAGCGCTTCCGAAAGATTAGAAACAGCAAAATAATCGGCACCGTTTTCATCTAAAACGGGGACGGTTATAGAAGCATCGTGACCGTATGAGTTAGCCTTAACAACCGCCATAATTTTGGCGCCGTTCGCCTTTTCTTTGATTATTTTAAAGTTATGTACAAGGGCTTTTGTATCAATTTCAGCCCAAGTTCTGTGTAAAGTTTTCATTGTTACACACCTTTTAATAGAATTAACCTTTAAGCTTGCGGCTTACAAAGCCCGCAAAGGGGATACAGGCTATGCTTATAAGCACCCAAACAGAAGAATAAAGCACACAAATTTGACCGCCTAGATTTAGCGGCAGCTTGCTGTAATCCCAAACATTTTTCTTTAAGATTATATTAAAAATTATTCCAAAGATAAGCTCAATAAAGGTCACAAACACGCTACCGATAATACCCTTTAATAAAATTCCTGCTTTTTTAAAGCCACTGCTTAACCGCGCGAAAAACAAAAAGCAAATACCGCCCGCTGTAAGCATTGACCAATGAGTATAACCGCGCCAGAGTACCTCTAACAGACCGTAACCTACAGCTCCGATTGAAAAAAGTATCAGCTTATCTTTATTCCTTTTCATAAAATCACCACAAATTATTTTGAGGTGATTTTTATTATTTATACGTTAAATCTGAAAAGAACAATGTCACCGTCATTCATAACGTATTCCTTGCCTTCACTTCTTACAAGACCTTTTTCCTTTGCGGTCACCATATTACCGCCGCACGCCATAAAATCATCATAAGCGATAACCTCTGCACGAATAAAGCCACGTTCAAAATCAGTATGAATTTTTCCTGCCGCTTGCGGCGCCTTAGTGCCGTTTACGATTGTCCAAGCGCGAACCTCGGGCTTGCCCGCAGTAAGGTAAGAAATGAGACCCAAAAGGGAATAGCATTTTTGAATCATTCTGTCAAGACCCGAGCGTTCAAGACCAAGCTCTTCTAAAAACATAACCTTTTCTTCGTCCGAAAGCCCTGAAATTTCAGCCTCTAAAGCCGCACAAATCGGAAGAATTTCTGCCTTTTCGCGCTCTGCAATTTCTTTAACCTTGTTATAGTTTGCATTATCCTCAATACCGCTTGAGAAGTCATCCTCGCTCATATTGCAGGCGTAAATTACAGGCTTTGAGGAAAGAAGAGCGGTGGTGTTAAGCACTTCAATTTCTGCTTCATCTGTAATTTCAACCGAGCGTGCAGGCAATCCGTTTTCAAGGTGTGCTATAAGCCTTTTAAGAAAATCAACCTCACCTTGTAGTTTTTTATCACCCTTTAGTGCTTTTGAAGCCCTGTCAAGGCGGCGTTGAGCCATTTCAATGTCCGAAAAAATAAGCTCTAAATTTATGGTTTCAATGTCTCTTACAGGGTCAACCGAGCCTTCAACGTGAATAATATCATCACTTTCAAAGCAACGTACAACGTGAACGATTGCATCAACCTCACGAATATTTGAAAGAAACTTATTTCCCAGACCTTCGCCCTTTGAAGCACCCTTAACAAGACCTGCAATGTCAACAAATTCAATAACAGCAGGTGTAAATTTATCGGGGTTATAGATTTCGGCCAACTTCTCAAGCCTTTCATCAGGCACACTAACCATACCAACATTAGGTTCTATTGTGCAGAACGGATAGTTAGCCGACTGCGCACCTGCGTTTGTTATTGCGTTAAAAAGGGTTGATTTTCCGACATTCGGAAGCCCTACCATACCAAGTTTCATGATTTTCTTTATCTCCTTTAAACTCCGTTATTGCAACAATACACAGTAATTATAACATATATTGCACCTTTTCTCAAGTGAATTAATGTTATTTTTTAAAAGAAAGATTGTATTTTTGCTAAAAAAAAGGTATATTAGAGATATAAATATATATACATTGTGAATTGCCATTGTTTTTTTGACAATTTTTTATATAATTTGAGAGAAAATTTGGAGGTGGCAAAGCAAATGAAGGTAATTTTTCTTGATTTTGAGGGCGTTCTAAATTCCGAGAAATATGTTAAGGGGCATATGGGTGCTGAATAGGCAGTTTTGATTGACCCTT
>JAZQKT010000019.1:0-2317 GCA_045542295.1 Acutalibacteraceae bacterium | reverse complement strand
GCAATCGGCAGACCGAAGCAACCGCCAAAGCCACCGACATCGTCAAGACAGCCTTCATTTTTAGTTCTTGCAATATGTGCTTTCATAAGCTCAACTGCTTTATAGCCTGCGGTAATATCTACGCCTGCAGCCGCATAGGATTTTGATTGTGAATTATCCATAATATAAAATTCCTTTTCTTTTTATTCTTTACCGTTCCAGCAGTAGGTGCAAAGCTTGGATTCATCAAGACCGATAGCCTCAATTACACCCTCAATAGTTTGAAATTCAAGTGAATCAAAATTGAATTTTTTGCAAATAGCCTTGCGAAGATTTTTGCCGCGCTCGGTTGAGCAGTCACTGTATTCATCAATATGCTCTAAACCTTTTTCGCCCTCAAGCTCTAAAATAACCCTTCTCGCAATAAGATCGTTATTGTCAGTAGCGGGGGAGAAGTTTAAATATTTGCAACCATACATAATCGGCGGACAAGCTGATCGCATATGTACGGATTTTGCACCGTGCTCATATAGAAAATCAACCGTTCCCTTAAGCTGTGTTCCTCTAACAATAGAGTCATCAACAAACAGGAGGTTTTTATCCTTTATAAGGTCATGAACAGGAATTTGTTTCATTTTTGCAATTTGGGTTCTTTCCTGTTGCTTTGTAGGGGTAAAGCTTCTTGCCCAAGTAGGAGTATATTTTATGAACGCCCTTGCAAATTGAATACCGCTTTCGTTAGAATATCCGATTGCGTGCGGAGTGCCCGAATCCGGAACACCGACAACATAATCAACATTTTCAGCATTTTTACATTCTTTATCACTTTTGGCCATAATCTGACCGTTTCGGTAGCGCATAACCTCAACATTAACTCCTTGATAGCAGGAGGTGGGGTAGCCGTAATAGCTCCAAAGGAAGGAACAAATTTTCATTTCCTTTTGAGGTTCGGCAAGCTGTTTCATGCTTGTTGCGGTAAGCTCAACAATTTCACCCGGGCCTAGTTCTTTTTCGTCTGTATAGCCCAATTTTAAATATGCAAATGATTCAAAGGAAACGCAATAACCGTTTTCGTTTTTGCCTATTAAAACCGGAAGTCTGCCAACCTTGTCACGGGCGGCGATAATTGAGCCGTCATCCTTTAAAATTAGGATAGAGGCAGTGCCGTCAATTGATTCCTGTGCAAATTTAATACCCTCAGCAAAGGTCTGCTTGTAGTTTATTAAAGCTGCAACCAACTCGGTGGAGTTGACTGCTCCGCCTGTCATAGCACAGAAATGACCGCCGTTTGTCAAAAGATAACGGTCAATAAGTTCTTTTGAATTGTTGATTTGCCCTATAACGCAAATAGCATACGTTCCTATATCGGAACGTATAAGCAAAGGCTGTGGGTCAAAATCACTGATACAGCCAATGGCAGAGCAACCCTGCATTTCATCAAAAATATTTTCAAATTTTGTCCTAAAGGGTGAATTCTGAATGTTGTGAATTTCACGCTGAAGACCGATTTCATTGTCATACGCCGCAACGCCTCCGCGGCGAGTGCCTAAATGTGAGTGATAGTCAGTACCGAAGAAAACATCGGAAATAGCATCATTTTTACTGACTACTCCGAAAAAACCGCCCATGTTTTACTCCTTATAAATACACGAAACATAGCAAAAGCATTCAAACCCGTATCAGATTCCCCGTAAGGATTTTTCGCTTTGCTTTGTTAAAATACTTGTAAATCCGTTAGCCTATGTGTGCGGATGAGCCGAAAGACATCCAAAAACCACCCTTTAAGGCGGGTTCGTATTTAAATACTTTGGCTAACTTAAGCAAAGAAAAGCTTTGAAAGAGTCATCGGGTCAATATATTCGCCGTTCTTATAAACACGCATATTTCCGGATGAAATTTCATCAATAAGCATAACATCACCGTTGGGGTCATAACCAAACTCAAATTTAATATCGTATAAATCAAGACCCTTTTCTTTAAGATCGTCAGCAACGATTTTTGTAATATCTTGAGTCATCTTTTTAATATCATCATACTGCTTTTCGGTCATAACGCCAAGATCAACAAGACCGTCCTTGGTTACAAGCGGATCGCCCTTTGCATCATTCTTGAAGGTGGTTTCAACATAAGCAGGAAGATCCTGACCTTCAACACAGTAATCACTGTAGCGACGGAAGAAACTACCAACAGCTTTATAGCGGCAAATAACCTCAAGACCTTTACCGAAAACCTTAGCAGGAAGAACCTCCATAGTTGTGTCCTCAAGATTTGCATTTACAAATTGGGTCTTGATTCCTGCAGCGTTGATTTTCTCAAAGAAATAGATAGACATACGAAG
>JAZQKT010000018.1:0-6735 GCA_045542295.1 Acutalibacteraceae bacterium | reverse complement strand
ATTTCCAACTCAAGCGAGCTTATGTCAGGCGCTCCGTCAGAAGTGGATGTGGCTCAATTAAATGACCTTGCAATAGCGATTATTAAAGAGGATAAATAACCTTTCGGAGGAATAAAAATGCTGGATATTAGATTTATATGTGATAATCCCGAACTTGTAAAAGAAAATATAAAGAAAAAGTTTAAGGATAATAAGCTACCACTTGTTGATGAGCTTATTGCCCTTTATACCGAAAAATGTGCCGCTAATACAAAGGCAGGCGAATTGCGTGCAAACCGAAACAAAATAAGCAAGCAAATCGGTATGCTTATGGGTCAAGGCAAGCGTGATGAGGCCGAAGAAATGAAGCGCCTTGTAAATGAGCAGGCGGCAGAGCTTAAGGCTTTAGAGGAAAAAGAAGCCGAGCTCACCAAAAAGGTTACTGAAATTCAAATGAAGATACCCAACATTGTGGATGAAAGCGTTCCTGTAGGAAAGGACGACAGCGAAAATGTTGAGGTTGAGCAGTTTGGTGAAAAAACTGTACCTAACTTTGAAATACCCTACCATACCGACATTATGCTGGCATTTAACGGAATTGATAAGGATGCCGCCGGCCGTGTTGCAGGCGAAGGCTTTTATTACCTTATGGGTGACATTGCCCGTCTTCATTCGGCAGTGCTTTCCTATGCTCGTGATTTTATGATCGACAAGGGCTTCACCTATTGTATTCCGCCGTTTATGATAAGAAGTAACGTTGTAACAGGCGTTATGAGCTTTGAAGAAATGGATGCTATGATGTATAAAATCGAGGGTGAGGACCTTTACCTCATCGGCACATCCGAACATTCAATGATCGGTAAATTTATTGATACCATCACACCCGAGGAAAGCTTGCCGTTAACACTTACAAGCTATTCACCCTGCTTCCGCAAGGAAAAGGGCGCTCACGGTATTGAGGAACGCGGTATTTACCGCATCCACCAGTTTGAAAAGCAGGAAATGATCGTTATTTGCAAGCCCGAGGAAAGTATGGATTGGTTTCACAAGATGTGGAGCTATTCTGTTGAGCTTTTCAGAAGCCTTGATATTCCTGTAAGAACGCTTGAATGCTGCACAGGTGACCTTGCTGACCTTAAGGTTAAATCCTATGACGTTGAGGCTTGGAGTCCAAAGCAACAAAAATATTTTGAGGTTTGCTCCTGCTCTAACCTCGGTGATGCACAGGCACGCCGTTTGGGAATTAAGGTTAAGGGTGAGGACGGTAAAAAATATTTGGCTCATACCCTTAATAACACCGTTGTTGCTCCACCAAGAATGTTAATTGCTTTCCTTGAAAACAATTTAAGATTTGACGGTGAAAAGTATTCACTCGCCATTCCAAAGGCTTTACAGCCTTATATGGGCGGTAAAACCGTTATTGAAAGTAAATAATTTAAAAAGAAACAACACCATTAGGGCAATTATGCTCTAATGGTGTTATATCTTGTCTGTGACAAAACAATAAAAATCGAGTGTTCATAACTCAAAACCGTTATGAACACTCGATTTGGTGCGAGTGACGAGACTTGAACTCGTACGTCATTGACACACGCCCCTCAAACGTGCCTGTCTGCCTATTCCAGCACACTCGCATATTTAATAGTACTTTTTATCGCGCCTAAACATTATACCAAAAGTGTAAGGCGTTGTCAACCATAAATTTAAAAATTTAAAAAATTTCTTCCAAGACCGCAAAATTGCGGTCTTGGAAGAAATTTTTTGTCCTTTGTCTTATTTAGGAATCGTTATTCGCACATATACGGCTAATTATTTAATTACACCAACCCACTCAAGCGGAGTTTTCTGTGCTAAAAGGCAAGCTTCTCTGATTGCCATAATGGCTATTGTCTCGGCGTGCGGAATAGGGCTTTTGCCGCTGCGGAACATTTCTATCATTGCCTCGATTTCAAATTTAAAGAAATCGTCATTAATCTTAATCATTTCATTTTTATTATTATGATTAATGCGGAAGGTGTAGCCCCACTCATTATTAAGCATGGCAATACTTGCGGTTCTACCGTCAGCAAAGATCAACTGCCAAGAGGGGCAGTTAGGATTGCCCATATACATAACCTTTTCAACATCATAGCCCATAAGTGCCACAATAGGCTCAAGCTGATGTATGATGTAAATATGTGGGTTGCCGTTGCCCATACTGATAACCGAGTTAATGCTATCCTTTTCAACAGCACCTAAAATCTGCGAAAATCTCAATGCCGAGGACGAAAAGCAGGGTGAACCGCTCTTTTCGGCAATAGCAAAGATTTTTTCTGCTTCCTCACGGCTGTCGGTAAAGGTTTTATCAATAAACACCGGCTTGCCCGATTCTAAAGCGAGCTTTGAAAGCTCATAATGCATCTCACTATTGTCCGGTGAAAGCACAATAAGACAGTCACTTTTTTCAATAACCTCTTCCATTGTAGGAAGCAACTCAATGCCCTGTTTCTCTGCCCATTCCTTATTTGAAATAAGACCTGCTATGGGCGGCTCAATATGAGCATAAGCATATTTTACCTCAAACTCACCGTCGCTGTAATCCTTTATCCATTTGGGATAATTGTCAGCATGCCACTCGTGAAGATAATAATCAATAAATCCTACCTTTTTCATAATCTACCCCTCATTAAAGCTTGATTTCACTGTGTGTCTCTGCAGAATCGTAAATAGCCTGCATAATTTTTGAAGTGATGATATTTGTGTCAATATGTGAAGGTAACTTTTTACCGCTCTCAACACAATCAACAAAAGCATCAATCTCATTTTCAAAATGATTTTTAGAGGGGTATTCAGGCTCTATAGTATTAAGCTCGCTGTCGAAAAGCTTAAAGTTGCCGCCGTACTGCAAACGAATACCGCCTTTAGTACCCAAAAAGTCAATAAACATTTCCTTTTGATTAATGTTTTGTGCCCAGGCACCGTTAAGTGTGATTGTAGGACCTTCGGTACGAATCATGCCCGTAACAAATTCTTCAACATCACAAACACCGTCAAGCTTGGGTGGGCCTGCCCACATGCTGTGATACTTATATTCTGAAATATTTTTTGCAAGCTTGCAATGTGTTTCTGCAGTAACGGTTAAGGGCTTGGGATCGTTACAGCAATACATAACAATATCAAGGAAATGCACGCCCCAATCAATTAGTACACCGCCGCCTGCGATTGATTTATCCGTAAAAGCTCCGCCAAGACCCGGGATACAACGATAGTCACGGAAGCTTACATAAACCTGATAAATTTCACCCAACTCGCCTGCATCGATACGCCTTTTCATTTCATTTACACCGTCATTAAAACGGTTAACAACACCTATATTAAGCACCTTGCCTGTTTTATGCTGTGCATCAAGCATTGTAAGCGCTTCATCGTATGTACGTGCGGCCGGCTTTTCACAAAGCACGTTTTTGCCTGCATTCAAAAAGTCAATGGTTATGGGTGCGTGAACATTGTTGGGCGTACAAACAGATACAGCCTCTATCTCGGGATCATCAAGTATCTCGTGATAGTCATAAACAGCTTTACCACAGCCGTATTTTTCAACAGCAGCATCGGCACGCTCGGGAATAATATCGCAAAACCACTTAATTTCAACCTTTTCGTTTTTAAGGTAGGACGGAATATGCGCATTATTAGCTATTGTACCGCAACCTATAACTGCTACCTTCATTTTTTTCATAAAATCACCGTATCCTTTCCCAGAAACAATATTTTTCATCATCATAATAGCATTTATCAAGCGTAATAGCAATAGCAGTATTAGTTGAAAAACTTATCAAAATTTGCTTTGCAATTTAAAAACAGATAAGTTATAATATTCATATAATATTTATACCGGCATCAAAATTATGTGTAAATTGACGAAATGGGGCATTATATGGCATCGCCGTTTTTAGGAACCAAATTTCATTATGATAACTCATTTATTTCTAAACAGATAAAGCTTAAAAACCTCAGTCTTGCCCAGATAGGCGAGCTCTGCCTTGAGGCAGGCTTTGACATCCCCGCACACAAGCAACACTGCAACGAAATCAGTTATATTCTCTCAGGACGCGGGATTTTTGAAATCAACGGTATTAAAACCCCGGTTTCTGCAGGCGATATCATAATAACCCCTAAAGTGGGCACGCATACTATATATGCGGCAGAAAACGAAGAACTCTACTTTTCTTATACAGGCTTTGCACTTTCCGAAGGCAGTGACCTTTTTTCAAACGAGGTGCTTGAATTTTTCCAAAAAAGAGAACACATCTTATGTAGAGACAATGTGAGCATTTATGATTATTTTACAAAATGTATGGATGAATTTTACCGCTCGGGAGAAATTGATTTAACAATTATCGAAAGCTATATGCTGCAGATCATTTTACTTACCGTGCGTTCAAGCCAAACTACCCTTCAAAATATTGATTACAGAAGCATTAGTAAAAATGAAGGAAAATTGGTTTACCTTATAAGGAAATATGTTGAGCGCAATATTGAAAAGCCGATAACCGTAGGCGGTATTGCAGAAAGTCTTGGCTACAGCATTTATTATATTTCACACCTTTTCAAGGAAAAAACAAACATTACTTTGCAAGACTACATAGCAAGCAAAAAAATTGACCGCGCAAAGGAGCTTATGAAAAAGGGTGGTTTCACCCTTACCGAAATTTCGGACAGATTATCATTCACAAGCCTTCAGTCCTTTAGCCGTTATTTTAAAAACAAGGTGGGCATATCCCCTTCGCAATATGTTGCAAAGTTTGAGTGATTTGTTGCAAAATCACCTTGATTGTTGACGGAATATTTTGTACGTGCTAAAATTCAGTTAGGATTTTAAATTTAAATAAGGAATTGGTGACTGTTATGAAAATTAAATTTTTAGGCACTGCCGCAGCAGAGGGTGTTCCTGCATTTTTCTGCACCTGTGACACCTGCAAACGAGCAAGAGAGATTGGCGGAAATGAAATCAGAACACGCTCGCAATCTTTAATTGATGGCGACTTAATGATAGATTTTCCGGGGGACACTTATTATCACTCTATGCGTGAAGGTATAGACCTGACCCATGTTCATCACTACATTATAACCCATAGTCATATGGACCATTTCTGTCCCGAGGATATTGGCATGTTAAAGCCCGGATTTGCCAATTTACCTCAAGATATGCCGCCTTATAATTTTTATGCAGGAGAAGAAATCATCGACATTTTAACCCCGCTCGCAAATGCTATTCCAAACAGATTAAAGTTACATACTCTCCATCCTTTTCAAAAGACAGAATTTGATATAGGAAGTGTTATTCCCTTAAAGGCTACTCACGGCACCAAAACTCCCTTGATTTATATTATTGAAAAGAAAGAAAAACGCATTTTATACGCACTCGATACAGGTGCTTTACACCCCGAAACCAAGGAATATCTTTTTAAAGAGAAACCCTATTTCGACATTATTGTCTTTGACTGCTGCTTCGGCAATAAGGAGAATATAGGCAAAGGTAATACCCATATGTGCTTTGGCGAGATAAAAAGGCTTGCCCGGGAGATGCGTGAAAACGGTATGGTAGATGATAACACAAAGCTTTGTGTTAACCATTTTTCACACAACGGTACAGACGTTCTCTACGAAAAACGTGCCGCATATGAGGACTTTGGCTATATAATGTCCTGCGACGGATTAGAGGTTGAGTTTTAAAAATCCAAACTGCAATATTATATTAAAAAACCGATGCTTGGCATCGGTTTTTTGTTATCTGTCCTTTAAATTTATGTATTCTCTATGAGGTTGAACGCTCATATATGCAGGTCTTATAATCTTTCCTGCGTTTACAAGCTCCTCAATGCGGTGTGCGCTCCATCCCGCAATACGTGCTATTGCAAAAATCGGAGTGAAAAGCTCGTGCGGAAGACCCAGCATATCATAAACAAAGCCACTGTAAAAGTCCACATTAGCGCTGACTCCCTTGTACATTTTACGCTCTTTTGCAATAACTTCAGGTGCTAGCTCTTCAATAAGACTATACAGGCGGTACTCCTTTTGGAGTCCCTTCTCTTGTGAAAGGCTCTCAACAAAGCTCTTAAATACCTTGGCTCTGGGGTCGGAAACCGAATAAATAGCGTGGCCGATTCCATAAATAAGACCTGCCTTATCAAACGCCTGCTTGTGAAGTATTTTCGCAAGATAAGCAGAGATTTCCTCCTTATCCTCCCAATCAGAAACATTTTGCTTAATATCCTCAAACATAGCGGATACCTTTATGTTTGCACCACCGTGCTTTGGCCCCTTTAAAGAGCCCAACGCCGCTGCTATCGCGGAATATGTGTCCGTTCCCGAGGAAGATACAACGTGAGTAGTAAAGGTTGAGTTGTTTCCACCGCCATGCTCTGCATGGAGGATAAGTGCCATGTCAAGCACTTGTGCCTCAAGATGGGTATACTTTCCGTCAATACGGAGCATATAAAGTATATTCTCCGCTGTAGAAAGTTTAGGATCAGGCTCATGAATAAAGAAGCTGTTGCTCTTTTTTGTGTGGTAATTATAGGCGTGATAACCGTAAACCGCCAACTGCGGAATCCGCGAAATAAGCTGTAGGCACTGCCTTAAAACATTTGGAATGCTTGTGTCATCGGGATTGCTGTCATAAGAATAAAGGGTTAAAACGCTCCTTGCCAATGAGTTCATAAGGTCGGTTGAGGATGCCTTCATGATTATGTCTCTAACAAAATTATCCGGCAAAGC
>JAZQKT010000017.1:0-2054 GCA_045542295.1 Acutalibacteraceae bacterium | reverse complement strand
AAAAGTTTTGAAAAAACAGGTAAATCCTCTAATTGAATACCGTTCTTGCCATTTAGAATTTGCGAAAGTCTATTTGACATCTTCCGGAGTTCTTCATCATCTGTTGGCATGTTTCGTTCTTCTAAACATCTCTTGCCAAATTGCCGATCGGAACGATAGCCTTTCTTATTTATTATACGTTTGAGATATGCACCTATTTTTTCGTTGTCTGCTAGTTTAAACATTTTTCTCACCTCAAGTATATTATAAAACAAGCTGTCTAATAAGAATATCCTTAATTTGTATACACAAAAAAGATATATTTTTCTCGCCTCAAAAAAGTGTATGCTTTTTGTGTATATTATACTTCCGAAATGTTTTGTTGTCAACGAATGTGCCAATTTCTATTTCACACATTCGTAAAAGTAAACCACCTTTGCTACAATAAAGGCAAAGGGGGTAATTTTATGGCAAATTTTATAGAAGAATTCTATTACGGCAATATTGATCCTCAAGCAAGAAGCACCAAAGAGAATAAAATGGTGCAAAAACAAATGGAGGTGCTGATGCCAAACGAGGACTTTCTAACCGAGCTCCTCTCGGGCGAAAACAAAAAGAAATTCCTCGACTTTTGCAACGCGTGGGGTGTGGTCAACGGCGAATCTAACCTCGATAGTTTTATTATGGGGTTACGCCTTGGCGCCAACTTCACATACGACACCTTTGTATCCGAAGACTCACCCTTCACTGACTTGCTAAAAGAGGCATAACAACGGAACAATATATCTACGATGAAAGCAACGGCTTATGGTACGAACGCGACGGTGATTATTACATCCCTTGCCTAAGACTCCCTGAAATAAATATAGGTATATGGGGCGAACGCTATCTTACCTATATCCGTGAACACAAGAAACTGCTACATACTAAATTAGTAGTAAACGGCACCCTCTATAACCACCTCGCCGAAATCAATACCCAAGCAGAAGAAATGTTTTCTGAGCTGGTAAATCAAATGAAATCTTGTGAAGGCATCTCCGAAGAACTAAAAGCAGAAAACCAAATGGAATGGGTCCGCCGCATGAACAACATTCGTCAAAGAGCAAATGAGATTATATATAAGGAACTGATTTACGTATGAGCCGCACTATTCCCAAAGAAGCACTTGAATCCTTTGCTCGCGTAATATTGCCAGACATGTATAAGTTTTATGAATCAGAAGAAAATCTTAGTGCATATGAAGAATGGATGAAAACCGAAGAAGGTCAAAAAGCCATAAACGAAACTGAATAAGAATAAAATCTCGGCTAAAATGTGAAAACCTCATATTTTAGCCGAGATTTTTTATTTTGGGAATAACCGACATATATTTATTGTGCAAAACCCCTTGATATTGTTCCCAAAATATGATATACTACCTATAATTAAGGAATAATCAACCGGAGGTAAACTCAAATGGATTATATAAAAGTATCAAAAGCCGCCGAAAATTGGGGTATTTCTCCCCGCCGCGTGCGTATTCTTTGTGCCGAAGGCAAAATTCCCGGCGTTATTCGCAAGGGTAAGCTTTATATGATTCCCGAAAACGCTATTAAGCCTGCTGACGGTCGTTTTGCGCGTCCTGCTATATTTTCTATTATAGACGCTAAGAAAGAGCGCCTTTATTCCTTGCGCCCTTTAACCGCCGGTGAGGTTGAACGTTTACGCGAAGAGTTTATGGTTGAGTTTACTTATAACTCTAATGCTATTGAGGGCAACACCTTAACCCTTAAAGAAACTGCTTTAGCTTTAGAAGGTATGACTATCGACCAAAAGCCGCTCAAAGACCACCTTGAAGCAGTTGGCCACAGAGATGCTTTCCTTTATGTTCAAGATGTAGCGCAGAACGATACTCCTCTCTCTGAAACGGTAATTAAAAACATTCACTCTTTAGTGCTTATGAATCGACCTGATGATAAAGGTGTTTACCGTCGTATTCCCGTTCGTATTATGGGAGCTTATACCGAACCGGTACAGCCGTATATGATTGAACCGAAAATGACTGAACTTATTTCTAAAAACGAAGGTCGCGAGCA
>JAZQKT010000016.1:0-3890 GCA_045542295.1 Acutalibacteraceae bacterium | reverse complement strand
CTGAATTTTCAGTAGGGATTAATTCTTTTTAGAGTTCGGTTATAACTCCTGCTAAATAACGCTTTATAACACCCATATCAATAATATCGATTTTGCCGTTTGAGTTTATATCTGCGTTTTCCATATTTATTCCGTCGCCGTCAATAGCTTCTACAAGATAAAGCTTGATAAGTGATAAGTCCATGGTACTTACAGCACCGTCGGCGTTTAAGTCACCCTTAGAGTTAAGCCTTATGTAGTACACGCCGCCGACATCAAACTCAGTAACCTTATTGCCCTGTTCATCGTTCCAAAGAACGGGAGCACCATCTAAGGTAATAACAACGGGAGCAGTAACTACCCAACCTAACGGATAGTAAGCGGTAAACACATTGTCATTTAAAACACCGTTTGTGCTGTTAAGAATAACATTATCATTTATTACAAAGTTGGCTGTTACCATTTGTTCTGTGGTGATGTGGTCGAAGTAAATTGTATCTTGGTTGCCAGATTCACTTGCCTTAAGCCACAGGTAGGTGTAGGTGTAGTCGCCTATTGCTTTTTCATCGGCTGTGAAATATATTGTGCCGTCCAGCCATTCACCGGTCGGTGTGTCTTCATTAATGGTAAATTTTGAATCAGTATAATCCACACGCATACCGTCGGTTTCATTTCCTGTATTTAAAACATCAATATTGCCGGTATAGGGCTGAATGGAATATTCAGCATTAACGGTAGCAGGAAGATAGTATTTAAAGGAGATTTTATAAGCGGTGTCTGCAGTCACTTTTCCTAAGGCAATTGAGTGCTGCCTATTGTCATTACTTCCCTGAAGATTTTGATATTTTAAGGATTTGCTGACACTATAGAAGTAATCGGAAGAAACACCTACTACATTTGATGAATCGATATACTCACCGCCCGAGTAATTCTCAAAGCCTACAAAATCATATTTTAATGCATAAACAGTAATATCCTCTTTAGGCATTAGCGAGGGAGCTTGGGAATATTCGTCTTGTGATGAAGACCAGACATAGTCATAGCCTCTCTCAAAGGAAAGCTCAGGGTAAATAATTTCTTCACCGGTCTTAAGGTCAGCTACGCTCTCGTTTTCGCCGTCAACAAAAGTTACGGTGTGATAGTAATCGAAAATATCCTCTATATCAAGTCGCGAGTCGTCTTTATTTTCTGTAGTTGAAGCCGAAGCAGGCAGTAATCCTGTACAAAGCAACATAGCTATTGCCAGTAAAATGCTAAATAATTTTTTCATATGTAAATTCCTTCTTTAACAAAATAAGATATACACTAAGCTTTTTGCCTATTGTGCAATTAACATTCCGTTGACACTACGGTTTATTGTAGAGGAATAAACAGTAAATTCATTTCCTGCTTCATCTTTGAATGTCACAAAACCTCTTACCATAAGTTTGCGGTTGTACATATCTTCAGTATAACCTGCAATATATGTGGAGAAGTCGAGAACACCTGTGTTTTGGTCATAATTCCAGCATTCTTCAAAATTTTCGGTTTTGACGCGATAAATTAATTCGGAGTCGGAGGAGAATTGGGCTGCTTTATAGGTCATACCTTCTTTAGTTACAAAGTGCTCGTCGCACTCGTCAGCATATTTGTCAACAGCACCGTTTCTGAACAGGAAGCCTCTGGCAACTATTTCAAAGCTTTTATCACCTAAAAGAAGCTTAAGAGTATTTTCGCCACTTTCAGTTTCTGAAACCACAGTATTATAGCTGAAGTGGAACCGTATGGCCTGTTTGTTTTCGGCGGTATAGGCCTGCTCCGTAAGGAGCCTTGCACCGCCCACATTTATTGCATTGTCAATTTTTGTAAGGGTCAGTTGGCTTATCCATATCTCGTTTGTACCGGTTTCAGCAGAGTCTAAAAGAGTCAGGTATGCCCAGTCACAACCGTTAGAGGACTTAATATCATCGCTTGTTGACTGATCTGTTACAACACCTTTGAGACTTGCGGTAAAGTATATATCTGCTTCTATATAACTGTCGGTGTTTTTGATATTGTAAATTACTGTTGACTCATCACCCTCAAAATAACTTGTATTCATATACATGTTATTTCCGTTTGCACCTGCAATACCAAATCCCATTTCGGTTTTGACAGAAGCCTTGTACTTTACGGTGAGCTTATAAGTGGCGTTATCTTCCACCTTGGAAAGACGGAACATTCTGGTAATTTCGGAGACACCCTGAGAAGCAAAATGCAACGTTTCGGTGCCGCTATCTTTTTCTACCGAGAAGTCTTGTGAATAGCGATAAAGGACAATTTTATCGTTACCACTGTAATCAACTGCTCTGGCAGAGGAGTAAAGCTCGATGCTCTCCGCGGGACAAATAGTTTCGTTATAAATGTCTTCAACTGAAGCCGCATCAGATGTATACCAGTTCTTATCCACAAAGTTTGTGTCGGGGAGGATAAGGGTTTCTCCCGCATAGCGTTCAACTGTTTCGCTTTCGCCGTCTGCACGGTGAAGGGTAATGTTTACGGGAATTCTTTCACCTGTAAGTAATGGGATTTTACAGGAGAAAGCGTTAAAGTAAACTGTGGAAAGGTAAAACTGGGCAGACTCGTCTATTTTAGCTGCATCTACATATTCAAGTTCAAACCTTGCTGAAGTTTCATCGAAATCCTCGGCAACAGCAAAGGTTATGGATGCTATTTTAGTGTTTTCGGTAAAGTCGGTGGGATTTTTATTGTCCCAAAGAAGGTTTATATAACCGTTCTTAACATTATATTCAAGGTTCAAATCATCATTAGCACTAACACAATTTGTGACTGTGAATATACTGGGGTCAAAATGTAATTTTGAATTCCAAATATACATTCCCTCATTACCCGAAAGAGCAACATCAAGGGTAACTGTTTCGCCTGCATAGGCACCGGTGGGAATATTGTCAAAGAACATTTTAGTGGGAAGGTCGGTATTAACGGTCATGGTGTCGCCGGAGGTTTCAACATCAATATACTCCCAAACAGGAACACGGCCGGTTTCGTCAAATACATACCTTGTTCCATCCATAAAATTTATATCAAAGGTATAATCTTTATTTTGGGCATCTTTATTGACTGTGAAGGTTACAGTAGCGATAGTACCGCTTAAAGTGTAGTTGGATATATTTCCATTACCATCGGTGCTATCCCAAAGTATCTGAATATAACCGTTTTTCGACTCGTGACTAATGGAAAGAGAGCAAGAACTATCCGAATCTACAGGTGGATTACAAACGATATTTTCAAAGGTGAGGTTCTCTCTGTCATATAAAAGCTTACCTCTTAAAGCGGCTATTCCGTCAGCGTTATTGCTTAAATTAATATTAACGCTTACGGTGTCTTCAGGACAATACAGAAGTCTCTGGACATCGGCACTGAGTTTAATAACATTAGTATCTGCAACCGCACTTAAGTTAAACGGGATAGCGGTAATTATTAAACATAGCACCAAGAGGAATGATAACGCTTTTTTCATGATGTACTCTCCTTTAAACCATTGACATCGAGATATCTGACATAAATGTAATTTATACATAAATATACAATTTAATTATATCCTTTTTAAGCCTTTTTGTCAATAACAGTTTGCTACAAAACAACATAAAAACCGGCGTTTTTTACGCCGGTTTTGAATTTGGGAATTTTTTGTGCCAGAGCTGTGAAAAGCGGTATTGTAATTATGGAAAGCAGGGTCATATATTTATACACACTTTAATGGGAGAAAAGTGGTCGGTTACAAACTTGACCTCGGGAAATTCCTTACTTAAAAGGCTGCAGAGCGGTTCAATTATAACATCCTCAGAGGGGAAGTGCCCTGCATCTATAAGAGTGAGCTTTTCTTTTGCGGCTTCAAGAAAAATATTGTGCTTTACTTCACTTGTCACAAA
>JAZQKT010000015.1:0-11348 GCA_045542295.1 Acutalibacteraceae bacterium | reverse complement strand
GCAGAAACCGGAATATTAAAGGGTATTTGCGGTCCTGTGTCGAAGCTTATTAGGGTTGATAAGGAATACAGTATTGCAATTGAAACCGCTTTGGCGGCGGCAATTCAAAATGTTGTTACCGAAACCGAGGCTGATGCAAAGCGTGCAATCAATTATCTTAAAACCTCGGGCGGAGGCAGGGCTACATTTTTGCCGGTTGCCACTATTAAGTCGCGTGAATTTAAAGAAAGCGGCTTTGAAAGTATGTTCGGTTTTGTTGGAATTGCTTCGGATTTGGTTGATACCGATGAAAAATACCGAGAGATTATAAAATATCTATTAGGCGGAGCAATAGTTGCCGAGGATATTGACAGTGCTGCAACCATTGCCAAAAAGTTTGGTTACAGAATAAAAATTGTCACTTTGGACGGCCAGGTTATTAATCCCGGCGGTTCGCTGACAGGTGGTTCACTTGTTAAAAATGCGGGAATTTTAAGCCGTTCTTCTGATATTGAAAAGATGGAGGAAGAAATTAAAAACGCAACCCGAAAGGCAGAGGAGCTTTCTAAAAAACTTACTGCCGCTAATGAAGCGGTTGCTGTGGTTGAGGCTGATATTACTGCCGCCAAGGCAGAGCTAACCACCGCCAATGAGGATAAGATAAGAGCTTTGTCAGAACTTAAAAGAATTGATGATTTACGCAATAATCTTAAAGCCGCATTAAAGCAGCTTACAGATGAGCGTGAGTCAAATGAAGAAAAGCTCAAAAAGCTAATGGAGCAATCCGGTGCGGCAGCTCTCAAAATTGCCGAGCTTGATTCTAAAAAGTGTGAGCTTCAGACGGAAATTGATAAAATGACCGGCGGCAGGGATGCGCTTAACGAAACACGTGAAAGAATTACTGCAGATATTACTGCGGTAAAGCTTTCGGTTATCGAGACCGACAAAGATATTGAACAGCTTAATGCTGCTGCTTCAAGCCTTGAAACGCTTATTTCTACAAGAAATATCAGAAGTGCAGAAATTGATGCAGAAACAGAGACTATAGCTCAAAAGAATGTGGCGCTTAATGAAAGCATAGCGCAAATTAAGGCAAATATTGAAGTGCTTAAAGCAAAGATTTCTTCCAGCGAGCAGGGTATTGCCGAAATGCTTGAGAAGCGCAATCAAACCGAAAAAGCAGGTATTGAGCTTAGAAACAGCGAAAGGGAAAAGACCCTTCGCCGCGAGCAAATCGGCGGAGAGCTGGCACGCCTTACCGAGCGTAAGGAGGTTATGCTTAAAGATTACGATGAGGTTATACGTAAGCTTTATGATGAGTATCAGTTGACCCGAAGTGAAGCAGAAAAGGTTGCAAGTGAGCCGGAAAATCCCAATGAGGCTAAAAAGACTCTTGCGGAAATAAAGGGCAAAATCAGAAACCTTGGCAATGTAAATGTTTCGGCAATTGAGGAGTATAAAGAGGTTAAAGAGCGTTATGATTTCCTTTCGGCACAGATAGATGATGTTGAAAAATCGCGTTCAGAGCTTTATAAGCTTATTAATCAGCTTACTACCCAAATGCGTGATATATTTACCGAGGGCTTTACTAAAATCAGTGAAAATTTCAGTAAAACCTTTACCGAGCTTTTCGGCGGCGGTACGGCGAGTCTCAGCCTTAGCGACCCTGAAAATGTTTTGGAAAGCGGAATAGATATTAACGTAAAACTTCCCGGTAAAAATGTGCCGAGTATTGACGGCCTTTCGGGCGGTGAAAAGGCAATTGTGGCGCTATCTATCTATTTTGCGATTATGCGCCTTAATGCGCCACCGTTCTGTTTCCTTGATGAGGTTGATACTGCACTTGATGATATCAACGTTGACAGAATTGCGGATTATATGAAAAAATCTGACTTTTCAACCCAGTTTATCTGTGTTACTCACCGTCGCGGCACAATGGAGGCTGCCGATATGCTTTACGGCGTTACTATGCAGGAAAAGGGTGTAACAAAACTCCTTGAGCTAAATGTGGCAGAGCTTGAAAAGAAATTGCTTGAGGGTAACAAAGGAGCATAAAAATGGGAAAAAAATTGTTTGGTAAAAATGCAAATTTTTATAAAGGAAATATGCATTGTCACAGCAACTTGTCGGACGGTAATCTTACCCCAGAGGAACTGAAGGATTATTATAAGTCAAACGGTTATAGTTTTTTGGCTATTACCGATCATGAACACTTGAATAATAATTCATACCTTGATGATAAAGATTTTATAACAATCACAAGCTGTGAGATTGCAATCAAAGAATTCCCCACAGTATCAACGCTTAAGAATTATGATATGAAGGTTTGTCATTTAAACCTATACGCTAAAGAACAGGAAAATGATTATAATGTTTGCTACAATGAAGTTTATGACCATTTTTCCGCTAAAGAGCGCCGTGCTTCTTTTAAAAGACCAAAGAAAGATTTTGAACGTGTTTATGGTGTTAAAGGTATTAATGAAATCATAAAAACCGCCAATGAAAACGGCTTTTTTGTGGCCTATAATCATCCCAGATGGTCTCTTGAAAATTATGGGGATTACGCAGGTTATGAGGGACTTTGGGGTGTAGAAATTTATAATACCTCTTGTAATATGGGCGGTATCTATGAATATGATATAAATGTTGTTGATGATTTTTTGAGGGACGGTAAAAGAGTTTTTGTAACCTCCGGAGATGATAATCACAACCGCAAGAGCCGCAATGATTCTTTTGGCACGTTTGTTGTGGTGAATGCAGATGGTTTAGAGTATAGCAAAATTATTGAAGCTTTGCTTTCGGGTGATTTTTATTCTTCTACAGGACCGGAAATTTTTGAGATTTCGGTAGAGGGGATGACAGTAACCGTAAAATGCTCTGATGCTAAAAAAATCAACCTTTCAACCAGAGGTCGCAGAATGGCCACAGTAAACGCAGAAGAGAACGGTTTTATTAACACTGCCACATTTGATTTACGGGAAACCGACGGATATTTCAGAATATCTGTATTAGATAGCGTAGGTAAACGTGCCGATTCACAGAGCTATTTTTTAGAAGATTTTATTAAATAAAAACAGGTGATTTAATGGGATTTTTCAGTAAGATTAAAGAGGGACTAAAAAAAACACGCAACTCGATTGCAGAGAGTGTTAACAGCATTGTAAACAGCTTTACCAAGATTGATGAAGATCTTTTTGAAGAGTTGGAGGAAACTCTTGTAATGTCGGATATAGGTGTTACAACAGCAGGTGAAATTTGTGAAATTTTGCGCAAAAAGATTAAGGAAAACGGTGTTACTGACCCCGCCAAAATTAAAGGAATGCTGCGTGAAATTATTGTAGAGATGCTTGGTGAGGATGAGGGTCTCAAGCTAGACACAAAGCCCTCTTTTATACTTGTGATAGGTGTTAACGGTGTGGGCAAAACCACTTCTATCGGCAAGATTTCGGCACAGCTGAAAAATGACGGTAAAAAAGTCGTATTAGGTGCAGCTGATACCTTCCGTGCTGCCGCTATTGACCAGTTAGGTATTTGGGCAGAGCGTGCGGGTGTTACAATGGTAAAAAGTGTTGAGGGCACTGATCCGGCATCAGTTGTTTTTGACACTATTGCATCAGCCAAGGCACATAATGCCGACGTTATTATTTGCGACACTGCAGGCAGACTTCACAATAAGAAAAATCTTATGGACGAGCTTGCAAAAATTAACCGAGTAATCGAGAGGGAATTACCTGATACAGCGGTTGAAACCCTGCTTGTGCTTGATGCCGCTACGGGACAGAATGCAGTTAATCAGGCAAGAGAATTTAAAAATGTTACAAATATTACGGGAATTATTTTGACCAAGCTTGACGGTACCGCAAAGGGCGGAATTATAATTCCCATAAGAAATGAGCTTAATATACCTGTAAAGTATATCGGAGTTGGTGAGGGGATTGATGATTTGCAACCCTTTAACGCTACCGAATTTGCAGAGGGTATTTTTGCGGTTGAGGAATAAAAAATGAAGGTATTTATTGCAACTAAAAATCAAAAAAAACTTGTGGAGCTCAGCAGAATTTTGGAGCCTATGGGTTTTGAGGTAGTGTGCGAAAAGGATTTACCAAAGCCTTTGGAAGAAATAGAAGAAACGGGTACTACCTTTGAAGAAAATGCTATTTTAAAGGCAAAGGCAGGGCTTAAAGAGACAGGGTATATCAGCGTTGCCGATGATTCGGGAATTTGTGTTGATTATCTAAACGGAGCACCGGGTATATATTCTGCACGTTATTCGGGCGGTCACGGTAATGACGACGATAATAATAAAAAGATATTAGCCGAGTTAGAGGGCGTTCCAATGGAAAAGCGCACCGCTTATTATGTAGCGGCGATTGCTTGTGTTTTCCCTGACGGACGTGAATTTACCGTGAGAGGTGAATGTCACGGTCATATAGCTTTTGAGGAATCGGGAAACTGCGGTTTTGGTTATGACCCATTATTTATAAGCGAAAAGGGTTGCTTCGGTCATTTAACCGCAGAGGAAAAAGATAGTATAAGTCACAGAGGAAAAGCATTACGATTATTTAAAGAGGAACTTAAAAAGTATATTTAAGAGGGTGCTATTATGTATAAAATTGGCGTATCTACCGCTGGAAAAATACTTAATGAAGAGACTTTTGCTAAAATTAAGGCTTCCGGTATTGAGTCTATTGAGCTTTCATACGGAGATTATAGTAATTTTGACTTTATAAACACAAAAAAGCTTGCTAAAATATATGGAATCGAGCTTTGGTCTTTACATTTGCCATTTGATCCTTTTGATAAAATCGACCCATCTGCTATTGACCCCGAAAAACGAAAATATACATTTGATAACTTTTTAGAAACAATAAAAAGAACATCTGATATCGGAATTGATAAGGTTATCGTTCATGCGAGTGCCGAACCAATTCCCGAAGAACAAAGAAAATTGCGACTTGATTCTGCAGCGGAATTTTTAAGCAAGCTGGCAGATGCTTCTTATAAATATGGCGTTACTGTAGCCGTTGAGGATTTGCCGAGAACTTGTATAGGCAGGAATTCCGAAGAAATTAATTATTTGTTATCTGCTAACAATAAACTTAGAGCTTGCTTTGATACTAACCATTTGCTAAATGAAAAAATTTCTGATTTTATAGAAAATGTCGGTAATAAAATTATTACACTACATGTTTCAGATTTTGATTTTGTTAACGAAAGACATTGGCTTCCGGGCGAAGGTGATATTGATTGGTTAGAACTTGCGCAAAAGTTAGAACAAGTCGGATATAATGGCGTATGGCTTTACGAGTTAGGTCTTGGCGGTTCTAATACAATTAATCGTAGAGTAATGACCTATGATGATTTATATAAAAACGCTACTGATATTTTAAGCGGAATAAAACCTGCCCCAATAGGAAAAAGAATAGAAAACCTTGGCTTTTGGGGACCGATTTAGGAGGAAAATATGTTAAACAGCAGACAACGTGCACAGCTTCGTGCAATGGCAAACGATATGGAGACAATATTTCAGGTCGGCAAAGGCGGTGTAAACGATAACACCTTAAAACAGGTGCGAGATGCTTTAGAAGCAAGAGAGCTTATAAAGCTTCGTGTTTTGGAAACATCGCCTACAAATTCAAGAGAAACTGCTGACCAAATAGCCTTGGCTGCAGAGTGTGATGTGGTTCAGGTTATTGGCTCACGCTTTATTCTTTATAAAGAGAGTAAAAATAATAAAACAATCAAGCTGGTGAAATGATGGCATTAACCGCAATTTTCGGTGGAACCTTTAATCCGTTTCATATAGGTCATTATGAAATGCTAAAGGCTTTGCAAAATGACTCCGACATTGAAAAAATCTTTGTTATGCCGGATAGAATCCCACCGCATAAGGTGTGTGATTTTATTGCGGCGGATGAGATAAGAATTGAAATGTGCCGCATTATTTGTGAAGATTTTTCTAAAGCCGAGCTTTGCCTTATAGAATTTGAACGAGAGGGCAAGAGCTATAGCTATGATACGGTTTTAGAGCTTAAAAAAAGGTATCCCGAAAATAATTTCAGCTTTGTTTGCGGCGGCGATATGCTTGTGACATTTAATAAGTGGTACAAGTATGAGGAGTTGCTTAAAGAGCTTCCGTTTATTGCCTTCAGAAGAAGTGATATCGATAATTCAAGCTTTGACCAAAGCGTTAAGAGCCTAACCGATATGGGTATGAGGATTGTTGTAAAGCAGGAAATTATCCCTGCAGTTTCTTCAACCGAGATACGTGGCAATTTTTTAAAGGCTAAAAAGCTTTTGCCTCAAAAAATTTATTTGTTTTTGGCTGAAAGAGGAGTATACCGTGAATAATGATTATGAAAAGTATAATGCAATTCTAAAATCAAGGCTTAATGAAAAAAGATATTATCATTCGCTTTGTGTGGCTGATGAGGCGTTACGTCTTGCTCAAAAATATGGTGGGGATGCTGAAAAATGCTATCTTTCAGGTCTTTTACACGATATTACAAAAAATTCTCCCGATGAAGAACACTTGCAAATCTTTGAAACCTTTGGTATAATGCTAAACGATATTGAAAAAAATGCTAAAAAGCTTTGGCACGCAATGTCGGGAGAAGCATATATAAAAAATGTTTTGGGCATTCATGACGAAGAGCTGCTTGATGCGGTGAGATACCACACAACCGCCAAAAAAAGTATGTCGCTTACGGCGCAAATTTTATATCTTGCAGATTTCACCTCACGCGACCGTGATTATACGGATGTTGATGTTATGCGAAGGCTTGTGGATATATCCCTTAAGGATGCTATGCTCTATGCTCTTAAGTATTCGATAGCTGATTTAACAGAACAATCAAGGGCAATTCATAAGGATACCTTGGAAGCCTACAACGAGATATGTATTGGAGGAAATAAATAAACTATGGAAGCATTTGAAATTTTAAAAATTGCTGCAAATGCACTTAATGAGAAAAAGGGCAAGGAGGTTTTGGGCATTAAAATTGATGACCTTACCTCGCTTGGTGAATATTTTCTTATCTGTACAGCAGGATCTACAACACAGCTTCGTGCACTTTGTGACGAGGTTGAAGAAAAATTGGAAGAAAACGGACTTCGTCCTCATCATATAGAAGGTAAGACAACAGGCTGGGTATGCCTTGACTACGGCTCGGTGATAATTCATATTTTCACCCGTACCGAGCGTGAGTTTTACGGTCTTGATAAAATGTGGAGTGACGGCGAAGCCGTTAATATGGAAGAAATTTTAACTAACCCATTGGAGGATTAATATGAGAAACTACGATTACAAACAAATTGAAAAAAAGTGGCAGCAGGTATGGGATGATAACAATACCTTTGCGGCTAAAAACGACTATTCCTTGCCCAAGTTTTATGGCTTGGTAGAGTTCCCTTATCCTTCTGCACAGGGTCTTCACGTTGGTCATCCACGCTCGTATACTGCAATTGATATTGTTTGCCGTAAAAAGCGTTTACAGGGCTATAACGTGCTTTATCCTATGGGATGGGACGCTTTCGGTCTGCCTACAGAAAACTTTGCAATAAAAAATCATATTCATCCGTCAGTGGTTACCGAAAACAATGTTGCAAACTTTAAAAGACAGTTGAAATCACTCGGCTTCTCATTTGACTGGAACAGAGAGATCAATACTACCGACCCCTCGTATTATAAGTGGACACAGTGGATTTTCTTACAGCTTTTCAAAAAAGGCCTTGCATATAAAAAGGAAATGTCGGTTAACTGGTGTACCTCTTGTAAGTGCGTGCTTGCTAACGAAGAGGTTGTAGGCGGTGTTTGTGAACGTTGCGGCAGCGAGGTAGTGCAAAAGGAAAAAAGTCAATGGATGCTCAAAATTACTGACTATGCAGAAAAGCTGCTCGATGGCCTTAATGAGGTTGATTTTATTGACCGCGTTAAGACACAGCAACGCAACTGGATCGGACGTTCTTACGGTACACAGGTAACCTTTAATACTAATATAGGTGATACTTTTGAAATTTTCACCACCCGTGCTGATACTTTGTTTGGTGCTACCTATATGGTAATGTCACCCGAGCATCCTTTAATTGAAAAATGGGCAGAAAAAATCGAAAACTACAATGAGGTTCTCCAATATAAGGCTCAAGCGGCTAAAAAGTCGGATTTTGAGAGAACCGAGCTTGCAAAGGATAAAACCGGTGTTAGACTTTTGGGTGTTACTGCAATAAACCCCGTAAACAATACCGAAATACCGATTTTCATTTCGGATTATGTACTTATTTCATACGGAACAGGTGCTATTATGGCAGTACCTGCTCACGATACCCGTGACTGGGATTTCGCAAAGAAGTTTGGTCTTCCTATAATTGAGGTTGTTGCAGGCGGAGAAGACGTTCAAAAAGAAGCTTATACCGAATGTGCAACCGGAAAGCTCGTTAATTCCGATTTCCTTAACGGTCTTTCTGTTGAGGAGGCTCAAAAGAAAATCCAAGAGTGGCTTACCGAAAAGGGTATAGGCTCGGTTAAAACCAATTACAAGCTTCGCGACTGGGTGTTCTCACGTCAGAGATATTGGGGCGAACCTATTCCTATGGTTTACTGTGAGAAGTGCGGTTATGTGCCTCTGCCTGAAAGCGAGCTTCCGCTTATGCTTCCTAATGTTGATTCTTATGAGCCTACCGATAACGGCGAATCACCCTTGGCAAAAATGACAGATTGGGTTAATACAACATGTCCTCATTGCGGAGCACCGGCAAAGCGTGAGACCGATACGATGCCGCAGTGGGCAGGCTCATCTTGGTACTTCCTGCGCTATTGTGACCCCCATAATGATAAGGAATTGGCTTCTAAAGAGGCGCTCGAGTATTGGAGTCCTATTGATTGGTATAACGGCGGTATGGAGCATACAACACTTCACCTGCTTTACAGCCGTTTCTGGCACAAATTCCTTTATGACATCGGTGTTGTTCCTACAGCAGAGCCTTACGCAAAGCGTACCAGTCATGGTATGATTTTGGGTGAAAACGGTGAAAAGATGTCAAAATCAAGAGGAAACGTTGTGAATCCCGATGAAATCATTGAAAACTACGGCGCAGATACTATGCGTGTTTATGAAATGTTTATCGGTGACTTTGAAAAGGCTGCGCCCTGGAGTCAGTCTTCAATAAAGGGTAGTAAGCGCTTCCTTGATAAGGTGTGGTCGCTTGCAGAGATTATGACCGATGAAAGCGGATACAGAAGTGAGCTTGAAGCTGAATTCCACCGCACAATCAAAAAGGTTACAGAGGATATTGAAGGGCTCAAAATGAATACCGCTATTGCGGCGCTTATGTCCTTGCTTAACAGTATCCAAGGCAGCGGAAAAATCACTAGGGACGAATTTAAGACCTTTATTATTCTGCTTAATCCCTTTGCTCCTCACATTACTGAAGAACTGTGGGAGGAAGCCGGATTTGACGGTATGCTTAACAAAGCCGTATGGCCCGAATTTGATGAGGCAAAGTGTGTTGATGCTACTGTTGAAATCGTTGTACAGGTTAACGGCAAAATCAGAGCAAGACTTAACATTCCTGCCGACATTTCCGCACCCGATGCTATAGCTCTTGCAAAGGCTGAAAACGCAGTTGCAGCAGAAATTTCGGGCAAAAATGTGGTTAAAGAGCTTTATGTTCCTAAAAAACTTGTAAATATAGTAGTAAAATAATATGTTTTTTGAAAAATAATTGTTGCAAATTTCATTATAATATGTTATTATACTTTTATACATTGCCGATTACGGTATTTTAAGTATGTTATTGATTAGTTGGAGGTGAAATAGGTGGACGTAGTTGGTATTATTTTAGGTATCTTAGTTATACTCGTTTCCCTTGTCATAATTGTTGCTATTCTTCTCCAACCGGGTCGCCGTGCCGGTATAAGCGGTGCAATCTCCGGCGGTGCAGATACATTTCTTTCAAAGAATAAAGCAAGAACATTTGACGCTTTTTTGGCTCGTTGGACAAAGTATTTTGCAATACTTTTCTTCATCCTTGCCATTGTTGCGAACATTATCGCGTTAAAGGGTAATTAATTTATCCATACTTTTGTGCGGTTAAAATTTGCCGCAAAAGGGCTTTTGCCTATAAATTTTGTAAGACCCCTGCTATTTGTGCGGAGGGAGGGAATGTGAATGAGTCAAGTAAGAATTAAAGAAAACGAATCACTTGATAACGCTTTACGCCGTTTTAAGAGACAAACTGCTAAGGACGGAGTTATTCAGGAAGTTCGTAAGAGAGAGCATTATGAAAAGCCCTCTGTAAAACGTAAAAAGAAGTCGGAAGCTGCTCGTAAAAGAAAGTTCCGCTAATAAGACTTAAAAGCGGTTATTTATAACCGCTTTTTGTTTTGTAAAAGCAAATAGTCTATTTGGATAATAGGTGAAAATATGTTAAAACCCGAAATTAAATTAGAGCGTGTTACAGATATATCACTTGATATTCTGAAAAAGTATAAAATTACCACCCTTATTCTTGATGTTGATAATACACTTTCAACCCATCACGGTGAAATTCTTACCGACGGTCTGCCGGAATGGTTGGAGCTTATGCAGAATAACGGCATAGGACTTATGGTGCTGTCAAATTCAAAGGAAGAACGAGTAAAGCCCTTTGCGGAAAAAATCGGTCTTTCCTACATAAGTCTTGGTTTAAAGCCCTTGCCCTTCGGTTATATAAGAGCGCTTAAAAGACTTGGCACAAAAAGACGTGAAACCGCAATTGTGGGTGACCAAATCTTTACCGATGTGTTGGGCGGCAGGCTGGTTGGCGTAAGAACAATTTTGCTTACTCCTATTAAGCTTGAAACCACTGCAGGCTTCAGATTTAAACGTAAAATTGAGCGTTTGGTATATAAGCTTTGTAAAATTGAAAATACTGAGGTGTAAATAATGGGTGCAATATTCGGTCCCGCAGGGACGAGTGAAAGCTTTTCTGCAATGGGCTATAAAAACAGCCTTCAAGTGCCTGAATATATTGAAAAAATGGGGCTTGATTGTTTTGAATATCAGTGCGGCAGAGGGGTAAATATCGGTGAAGAAAAGGCAAAGGCTCTGGGTAAGCTTGCCGCAGAAAAGGGGATAAAGCTTTCTCTTCACGCACCATATTATATCTCTATGTCTTCTGTTGAAGAGGAAAAAAGATTAAATTCAGTCAATTATATCATTGCCTCTGCTAAAGCAGTTAAGGCAATGGGCGGAAACCGCATCGTTGTGCATACAGGCTCTTGCGGTAAAATCAGTCGTGGACAAGCTTTAGAGCTTGCCGTTGATACAATGCGTCGTGCTATTAATGCGCTTGACAGTGAGGGCCTTTCGGATATTCATATCTGCCCCGAA
>JAZQKT010000014.1:0-24531 GCA_045542295.1 Acutalibacteraceae bacterium | reverse complement strand
AACGTGATACTCAGTTAAGAGTATCACGCAGCTCTATTCGCCTAACGGCGAGTGATATTGCTTCGCAGTGATATTATGCTATGCATAGTGATATTGTCCTACGGACAGTTCTTGGCGAATAGAATATCACTAAACCGATAGGTTTAATATCACTTTCGCAAAGCGAAAATATCACGCTGACGGTAGTCAGCATATCGCTTAACAGACAAAAAATAAAGAGAAGACTCGTGATAAACGAATCTTCTCTTTTCTGTTGTTAATGGGCTTGGGCTACTGCCCAAAAGTATTAATACATACAAATGCGATGTTGGTTTTTATTCTTAAACGAAACTGAAGAATTTTCGATTCCTTCGTTAAGGACAACACGCATTTACGGGTGGCTATGATTTAATATTCTTCCAAAGCTTTGAATAAAGCGCTTCGGTTTCAGCACCTAAATATTTAAAAACGCTGGAATTTTCAAATATCTTTTCGTCGGGGAATATTGCTTTGTTGGAGACTATTTTCTCATCAAGCGAATCAACCAAGGCCTGATTCGGGGTGGAATAGTAAATATATTCAAAATTAAGCTTTGCAATTTCCTCACGGCAAAGGAAGTTAAGGAATTTTTCAGCATATTCCTTATTTTGAGCATTCTTCGGAATGGCAAAAGAATCTACCCACATACAGGTGCCTTCCTCGGGAATTGTGAAAGCAAGCTTTGGATTGTTTTCAAAGGCTAAATAAGCCTCACCACTGTAAACAACTGCCAAATCTGCATTTTCCGATTCAACCTTTACTCTTGCAGATTGGTCAAGCAAATAAGCCTGAACATCATTTTTTTGTTTTCGCAAAAGGTCGGCGGCGGCTTCTAACTCTTTTTTGTTTGTAGTGTTGGTGTCATAGCCAAGCTTTGTTAAAGCAACAAAGAAAGCATCTCTTTCACTGTTGGGCATAATGAGCTTGTCAGCATATTTGCCACTGAAAACAACGTCCCAGCTTTTGACATCCTCTGCCTTTACGGTTTTTGTGTTGTAAAGTATACCAAGCGTGCCCCAGAAGTGGGGGATTGTGTATTTTAACTCGGGGTCAAAGGCTTTTGAAGCTTCAAGCTGATTTTGACTTAAATTTGAATAGTTCTCGATATTATCAAAATCAATTTCGGCAAGCAAATCTTCCTGTATCAGCTTTTCAAGCATATAGTCAGAGGTACAAATAAGGTCATATTTTGCAGAACCGGAGGTGAATTTTGCATACATATCCTCCGGAACGGAGTATTCATCGTAAACGATTTTTATGCCGTATTCTTTTTCAAAAAGCTCATAAATCTCGGGATCCATATAGTTGCCGAAATTAAAGAGATAAAGAACCTCTTTTGACTTGCAAGCGGTTAATGATAGGGGAAGAATGGCAAGCACTAAAACCAAACTGAGTGTAAGTAAAGTTTTAAATAAGCCTTTTTTCATTTTAATAATCTTTTTCCTTTCTGTTCGGGGTTGCGTTAGTAGCGGTTCGCATATTTATAACCTGCATTACGAGAATAAATATAAGAACTGTTATAAACATAAGTGTGGCAAGTGCAAAATATTCGGGGATAATACCCTTTGCACGGTTTGTATAAATTAACGTTGATAAGGTGTTAAGACCTTGCCCTTTGGTAAAATAGGTTATTGTGAAATCATCAATAGAAATCGTAAGAGCCAATAAGAAGCCTGTAAACACGCTTGGCAAAATATCGGGTAAAATCACCTTTGTGAAGGCTTTAACAGGGGATGCACCAAGGTCTAATGCGGCGTGATAAACGCTCATGTCAAATTGCTTAAGCTTTGGAAAAACGTTAAGCACCACATAAGGCATGATAAGGGTTATGTGGGATATTAAAAGCGTGGCATCGCTCATTCTGCCAAACAAGCCTGCAAAGAAAAGCATAAGCGAGATGCCGGTAACAATATCTGCATTAAGAAGCGGAATGTTGCCGACAGCGGTGATAAGACCCTCAAGCTTCTTTTTCATAGCAAGCATACCAACGCAGGCAACAGTGCCCAAAACGGTGGCTATAGCGGCGGCCAAAACACCTAAAATTACGGTGGTGCCCAAGGCTTCCATGATGACGCTGTCTTTAAAAAGGTTTGAATACGTCTCTAAAGAAAAGCCGCCCCATTCATAATAGGATTTTGATTGGTTAAAGGAAAGTGCGGTCATAACTGCTATGGGTAAATAAAGCAATGCAAATATTATGCAGATATATGTGCCGCGCAGTGCAGAAAACAATTTTTTCATATTATGAAAGCACCTCCCTCAGCCTTTGAATTATCTGTGGGAATAAGTGAGCTTATAAGCACAAAAATCATAAGCAACAGAGCCAAACCCGAACCTTGATAATACTGTCCTTTGGTAAAGCTCATCTCTACAATGTTTCCTACAAGCATTATTTTGCCTCCGCCAAGCATTTCGGCAATGGCAAAGTCAGAAATAGCCGGAACAAACACCATTGTAATTCCGCTCACAACACCGGGCATTGTAAGGGGGAGCATAACCTTAAAAAAGGTTTTAAAGCCGTTAGCACCCAAATCCTTTGAGGCGTTTAAATAGTCCTTATCAATGCGTGAAACAGTGTTATAAATGGGCAAAAGCATAAAGGGGAAATAAATATAAACCGTACCTATAAGTATTGCGGTAAAAGTGTTTGCGATTTCAAGCGTGCGAAGACCCAGTGCAGATAATATGGAATTTAATACCCCGTTGTGTTCGATTATTACGTTTACGGTTATCATTTGCAGCATAAAGTTCATAAAAACGGGGAGCACAAAGAGATATACAAAAAAGCTCTTTCGCTTTAGCTTTAGCTTTGTTAAGCAAACTGCTAACGGGTATGCTAAAAGTAGGCATATAAGCGTGGCAGAGGTTGCTAACAAAAGAGTTAGCCCCAAGGATTTTAGATTTGCTGTATCTGTTACAGCAGAGATTATATTGTTAAGTGTAAATTTCCTCGAAGAGTCTGTGAAAGCATAATGAACTATAGTTAAAATCGGAAAAAGGATGAATCCTGTAATCCATATTATATAAGGACCCGAAAGCCAAAGATTTTTCTTATTCATCAATGCTCACAGCCTCCTCATCTTTAGAACGGGGCTTGTGCATTATTTGAATATTTTCGGGTTCAATATAAATTCCGATTTCTGTGCCCACCTGTTCCATTTTTGTGCTGTGAACAAGCCATTTATAGCCGTTTGCGATAACGTCCATCTCAAAATGAACACCCTTAAAGATGACCGAGGAAACAGTACCTTTTATTTGACCTTCCTCGGGCGGAACCAGTATTACATCCTCGGGACGAATAACAACGTCAACCGGGCTGTTAGTACCAAAGCCCGTATCAACACAGGGAAAATCAACTCCAAGGAAGTTAACCAGCAGGTCTTTTACCATTATGCCGTTAATAAGATTACTGTCACCGATAAAATCGGCAACAAACGCATTTATGGGTTCATTATAAATATCTTCGGGAGTACCTATTTGCTGAATTTTACCGCCTGCCATGACAACAACACGATCAGACATGGTAAGCGCTTCCTCTTGGTCATGGGTTACAAAAATAAATGTAATGCCTAATTGCTGTTGGATTTTTTTAAGCTCCTTTTGCATTTCCTTGCGAAGCTTTAAATCAAGTGCGGCAAGGGGCTCATCAAGAAGCAAAACACGGGGACGGTTAGCAATTGCACGTGCTATTGCTACACGCTGCTGCTGACCGCCCGATAGGGTATCAACACTGCGGTCCTCAAGCCCTTTGAGTCCCACAAGCTCAAGCATTTCATTAACTTTTTCTTTTATTTCCTTTTCGCGCATCTTCTTTATGCGTAATCCAAACGCAATATTTTCATAAACATTAAGGTGCGGGAAAAGTGCATAACGCTGAAAAATGGTGTTAACCTGACGCTTGTATGCAGGAACACCATTTATTTTCTTTCCGTCAAAGACAATATCTCCGCGCTCGGGCTCCAAAAAGCCTGCAATAAGGCGCAGAGTGGTAGTCTTACCGCAACCGGAAGGACCCAAAAGAGTGATAAACTCCTTGTCCTTAATTTCAAGGTTAAGACCGTCCAAAATCTGCTCACCGTCAAATGCAACAGATATGTTTTTGAGTTCAACAATATTTTCTTTTTCCATCAAAAGCATCCCCCTTTGTTCAACACGGCAGTGGCTTTCCACGGCGCTAAGTGTCGACACAAGAATAAATTTTTGATTTTCTCCGGTTTTAATAGCGGACAAACCGCTACCTTCAAAAATCTACCCTGTGCGATACCTGCAACTTCTGGGTTAAGTGCCCTGAACAAAGGGTTTTTCATAGTTTTCTCGACCTTAAAAATCGGAAACTACGGCACAAAACTGAAGTTACATTCTTTCTACACAGATGCTTTGGTTATTTGTCTATTAAGTTTTCCAAAAAGTATACCATCTAACCAGAATAAACTATACATTGAAACTGTGAAAAAGTCAAGTTAATTTTGTAATATTAGACATTTTTCAGCAAAAAAAGCACTCACAACTGTATTGTACAATAATTATTAAGATAAGTGTTTTAAAAGCATAAAAAAATGTTGCCGAATGAGGACAAGTATGATATAATATTAAAGATTATAGACTAATGTGACAGAGTGTGGTGAATGGATTTGAGAATTTTGGGTATTGACCCCGGATATGCAATCGTGGGATACGGAATCGTTGATTATGCCGCGTGTTCCTTTGCGGCAGTAGGCTTTGGTGCAATAACCACAGAAGCAGGCGAGAAATTCCCCAAAAGACTTAAATCAATTTATAGCGATATGCTGTATGTGATAGAAAAGTATAGTCCGGAGGCATTGGCTATTGAGCGCCTTTATTTCAACACTAATACCACAACTGCTATCGATGTTGCACAGGCAAGGGGCGTTATACTTTTAGCGGCAGAAGAAAAGGGCATTCCTATTTTCGAATATACGCCGCTTCAAGTAAAACAGGCAGTTACGGGCTACGGCAAGGCTGAAAAGCATCAGGTAATGGAGATGGTTAAAAATCTTCTGAAACTAAAGAGTGTGCCAAAGCCGGATGATACGGCAGATGCTTTGGCGCTTGCAATTTGCCATTCGCATTATGCGGGCTCGGAATTTTCAAGACTTAATTTGGAGGCAAAAAAATGATAGCAACACTGCGGGGAAATTTTTTATTTGCGGACGCCACTTCTGTTGTAATTGAGTGTGCCGGAGTAGGCTACAGGTGTTTTGTGACTAAAAACACTCTTTATAATTTGCCGCCCGTTAACCAAGAAATGTTTTTATATACCCATTTGGCGGTAAGGGAGGATGCAATGGACCTTTACGGCTTTACCGACCTTGACGAGCTTAATACCTTTAAGCTTATTACTTCGGTAAACGGTGTCGGTGCAAAACTGGGCATTGCAATTCTTTCTGAATTTACACCGTCACAGCTCATTTTGAGCATTGCAGGTAATGACCCCAAAAGGCTTACTGCTGCGGCAGGTGTGGGAATTAAACTGGCACAAAGAATTGTGCTTGAGCTTAAGGATAAAGTCAGTGATGCGGCGGTGGGTGACAGCATTAAGAACGCAGGCACAAGCAGAGTGACTGCAAATGTCGCCTCCGGTGAAGCTATTGAAGCTTTGGTGGCTTTGGGATATTCAAAAAGCGATGCTGCTTCAGCAATCGGCAGGCTTGATGAAACACTGCCTGCGGACGAGCTTATAAAGCAGGCACTTAAGGTTTTGGCAAGGAGGTTGTAATTTGTGATAGAACAGGAAATGGATTTTGAAAATCGAATAGTCTCTCCCGATTACAGCTTTAATGAGGATTCGGCAGAGCTTACCTTAAGACCTAAATCTTTGTCGGAATATATCGGTCAGGATAAGGTTAAGGAAAATCTTAAAATTTATATAACGGCGGCTTTGCAAAGAAAGGAAAGTCTTGACCATGTTTTGCTTTACGGCCCTCCCGGACTTGGTAAAACCACCCTTTCGGGAATTATCGCAAGGGAAATGGGGGTTAATTTAAGGGTTACATCGGGTCCTGCCATAGAAAAGCAAGGTGACCTTGTTGCAATCCTCACCTCACTTGAAGAGGGAGATGTGCTTTTTATTGACGAAATTCACCGTTTGTCACGTAATGTTGAGGAAATACTTTATCCCGCTATGGAGGATTTTTCTCTTGACATTATAATCGGAAAAGGTCCTTCAGCAAGGTCAATAAGGCTCGATGTTCCGCGTTTTACTCTTGTGGGAGCTACTACACGTTCGGGTCAGCTTACAGCTCCTTTGCGTGACCGCTTTGGGGTGCTTTTAAGGCTTGACCTTTATACTCCCGAGCAATTAGCAGAAATTGTAATCCGCTCGGCGGGTATACTTGATATAGGAATTGACAGAGACGGTGCTTTGGAAATTGCTTCGCGTTCAAGAGGCACACCGCGTATCGCTAATCGACTGCTCAAGCGTGTCAGAGATATTGCACAGGTTGAGTTTGACGGTGTTATAAATGAAAAAACCGCAAGAGCGGCGCTTACCCGTTTTGAGATTGACGAATTGGGTCTTGATGAGTTTGACCGCAAAATGCTTAATACAATAATTACAAATTACGGCGGCGGGCCTGTTGGACTTGATACCTTGGCGGCAGCTATAGGTGAAGAAGCGGTAACAATTGAGGATGTTTACGAGCCTTATTTAATGCAGATAGGCTTCCTTACAAGAACTGCACGCGGCAGATGTGTTACCAAGCTGGCTTATGACCATTTGGGTATTCCTTTTGGTGATGTAAACAGTAAGCAGCAATCAATTTTTTAAGGTATGATAGCTAATGAGAACAGTTGAAGGTTTTAAAGATTATGAGCTTATAGATGCGGATTCGGGTGAAAGGCTTGAACGTTGGGGGGATATAATATTAATCCGCCCCGACCCGCAGATTATATGGTCGGGAAAACGAACCGATAAGCGTTGGACTTCGGCAAACGCAGTGTATCACCGCTCGGCATCGGGCGGAGGATATTGGGAAAAGCTTAAAAATGTGCCCGATGTGTGGAATGTGTGCTACGGTGACCTTACCTTCCGTTTAAAGCCTATGGGTTTTAAGCATACGGGTCTTTTCCCCGAGCAGGCAGTAAACTGGAGCTTGGCGCAGGAACTTATAAAAAAAGCAAACAGAGAAGTAAATGTACTCAACCTCTTTGCATATACAGGTGGTGCTACGGTAGCCTGCTTAAAGGCGGGCGCCAGGGTTACTCATGTGGATGCTTCAAAGGGTATGGTACAGTGGGCAAAAGAAAATGCTGTTGCAAGCTCTGTTGCAGACCAAAATGTGCGCTGGCTTGTGGATGATTGCCTTAAGTTTGTGAAAAGGGAAATTCGCCGAGGCAACACCTATGATGCCATTATTATGGACCCGCCCTCTTATGGCAGAGGTCCCGGCGGTGAGGTTTGGAAATTAGAACAGCAATTAGCAGAGCTGCTCAGTGAAACGGGTAAGCTTTTAAGCAAGGATGCTATATTCTTTTTCCTTAATTCTTATACCGGCGGATTGTCGCCTACAATACTCAACTATATGGTTAAACGCTATGTTGTGCCTAATCGTGAGGGTGAAGTCTTTACCGATGAAATAGGACTTTATGTCACAAATAAAGGAATTTCACTTCCTGCAGGAAATACTACAATTTGGAAAAAAGATATATGAATAGTTTAATTGAAATTAAAAATGTCACCTATGAATATACCGAGGATGATGCTGTCTATGCGGCTGTAAAGGATTTGAGCCTTAACATTGAGCGCGGAAGCTTTACGGTTATTTTAGGTCATAACGGTTCTGGTAAATCAACTTTGGCAAAGCTCCTTAACGGTCTTAATAAGCCTACCTCGGGAGATGTTTTGGTTGACGGTATCAATACCAAGGATGAAGAAACCGAAATCGAAATCAAACGCAAGGTCGGAATGGTTTTTCAAAACCCCGATAATCAGCTTATAGCATCTATTGTGGAAGAGGACGTGGCTTTTGGTCCTGAAAATTTAGGGCTTGACCCCAAGGAAATAAGAGCCCGTGTTGATGCGGCTTTAAAGGCGGTTGATATGTATGAGTTCAGAAAATCAACTCCGCACCGACTGTCAGGCGGTCAAAAGCAGAGGATAGCGATAGCCGGTATAATTGCAATGGAGCCCGAATGCTTGGTTCTTGACGAGCCCACTGCTATGCTTGACCCTAAGGGCAGAGCTGAAATTATGGAAACGCTTTTAAGGCTTAACCGTGAAAAAAATATAACAGTTGTGCTTATAACGCATTATATGGAGGAAGCCGAGAACGCTGACCGCGTTATTGTTATGAATGACGGCGTTATTATTGATGACGGGCTTCCCAAGGAAATTTTTAAAAATGTTGAAAAGCTCAAAGGTGTAGGACTTGATGTTCCGCAGACTACAGAGCTTTTATATGAACTGAGCAAAAACGGCTTTGACATTAATACAAATGTAATTTCTATAGAAGAAGCAGCCAACGAAATTATTAGTGCGCTTCATTTGGAGGAAAATTAATTTGGCAATTTTAGAGGTTAAAAATCTTACCCATACCTATAGCGAAAACAGTGCCTTTGTAAACGATGCGGTAAAGGATGTAAGTTTTACGGTCGAGCAGGGAGAGATTATAGGTATTATAGGTCATACAGGTTCGGGTAAATCCACCCTTGTGCAACACCTTAACGGACTTTTAAAGCCCACAGAGGGCTGTGTTCTTTTTGAAAATGAAGATATTTGGTCAAACCCTAAAGAAATCAGAAAAATCCGTTCAAAGGTGGGCCTTGTTTTTCAGTACCCCGAGTATCAGCTTTTTGAAGAGACGGTATTTGAGGATATTTGCTTTGGTCCTAAAAATATGGGACTTGAGGGACAGGAGCTAGGCCAAAGGGTAAGAGAAATCTGTCAGATAGTGGGCATTAAAGAGGAATATTACGAAAAGTCGCCCTTTGATTTATCGGGTGGTGAAAAGCGCCGCGTAGCCATTGCAGGTGTTATGGCAATGCGTCCGCAGGTGATTGTTTTTGATGAACCCACTGCAGGTCTTGACCCCGCAGGCAGAGAAAATGTAATGAAAATCATAAAGGATTACCGCAAAGCTACAGGAGCTACCATTATAATCATCTCTCACAGTATGGAGGATATGGCGGCTCTGGTTGATAAGGTTCTTGTCATGAATAAGGGCGAGCTTTATATGCTTGACACTGTCCAAAATGTGTTCGGTAAAGAGGAAGAACTGAAGAGCATCGGTCTTAATGTTCCGATTGTTACAAGAGTTTTTAAGGCGATTAAGGAAAAGGGCATTGATATTGATACAAATGTTTTTACGGTTGAAAAGGCAGTAGCGGTGCTGAAATCAATGAAAGAAGGTAGTAAAGATGCTTAAAGATATTACCTTCGGTCAGTATTATGAAGCTAAATCTCTGCTTCACAGATTAGATGCCAGAATTAAAATAGTTTTAATGATCGCTTTTATAGTATTTGTTTTTCTGGCTAAAAATATATTTGCGCTTTTGTTTGGAACGGCGTCCATAATTTTTATTGCGCTTTTAAGCCGCGTTCCGATTAAGCTTTACCTTAAAAATCTTAAAGCGATTTTGCCCATACTCATTTTTACGGCTGTAATCAATCTGTTTTACGGTGACGGCGGCAAGGTTTTGGTTGATTATTGGATTTTTGAAATAACAACAGAGGGTGTGTACCGTTCTGTTTTTATGGCTTTAAGAATACTTTTGCTTATTTTTATAAGCTCGGCTCTTACTTATACCACAACCCCAAACGATTTGACAGATGCCATTGAATCACTTTTGCTACCACTTAAATTTATCGGTCTTAAGAGTGCGGTGCATACACTTGCTATGATGATGACCATAGCCTTAAGATTTATTCCTACACTTATTGAAGAGGCTGAAAAAATCATGAATGCCCAAAAGGCAAGGGGAGCGGACTTAGAAAGCGGAGGTCTTGTGAGCCGAGTGAAAGCGCTTATCCCTATTCTTATTCCGCTTCTTATATCCTCTGTCAGACGTGCTTATGAGCTGGCCGAGGCAATGGAATGCCGCTGCTATAACGGCGGTGAGGGTAAAACCCGAATGAAGCAAATGAAGCTTAAATCCGCAGATTTTGTTGCAATGTTGGCAGTCACACTGATGTGCGGCGGCATAATTGCGCTTAATATTTTATTTTAGGCTGATTCTCGTCAGCCCAAACCGATGGGAGGTGCCGTATGAAAAGAATATTGCTTACACTTGGTTATGACGGCACAGCCTATCACGGGTGGCAAATTCAGCCTAACGGAATTACGGTTCAACAGGTTTTACAGGAAAAGCTTGAAATGCTTTTGGGTAAAAAAATCGGCGTTACGGGTTGCAGCAGAACCGATGCCGGTGTTCATGCAAAAGAGTTTTGCTGTCATATTGATTGTGATGACGGTGTACCGGACTCGGCTTTTTTAAGAGGCCTTAATTCGCTTTTGCCAAACGATATCGCAGTTAGTGCTTGCCATGAGGTTGCACCCGATTTTCATGCAAGATATAATGCCAAAGGTAAAACCTATAAGTACAGAATTTTAAACAACAATAAAAAAGACCCGTTTTTGTCACGTTATACCTGGCAGATAGAGAGACCTCTTGACACTGATAAAATGAATGAGTTTTGCAAAAGAATAGTGGGCACTCATGATTTTTTTGGTTTTTCTTCAAGCGGAAGAACGGTTGAAGATACAGTTAGAACCGTTAACGAATGTTATGTTGAGCGTGACGGCGATATGATTACATTAACCGTATCGGCTGACGGATTTTTATATAATATGGTGCGAATAATTACCGGTACTGCGGTGGAGACTTCATTAGGAAAAATCGACCCGCTTAAAACCGAGGAAATACTGAATTCAAAAAACAGAGATTTAGCCGGAATAACAGCACCTCCTACAGGGCTGATGCTCTGGAAAGTACATTATTAAGGTGAATAAAATGCCCGATTACAGAAAAAGAAAACACGGCGGGTTATTTTCCGCCCCTGCAAGGGTTAAAAAATCGAGAATAGCCCAAAAGAAAACAGAAGAAAATATTGAAATGACCCCTTCAAACGAAAAAAAGGCTAAAAACCGCCCAACACAGATGAAGGTGGTAAAGGGAAGAAAAATTGAAAACAAGCGCAAGCTTAAAGTCGGTGCAGTGGCGGTTTCGGCAATACTTGTTGTTGTGATTTTTTTACAGCTTATTCTTCCTGCAGGAATAATTGAGGGTATAAAGCTGACAGTGGCTGTTATGGGAAGAGGAAGCTATCCTATAGAGCTTGAAAGCACCGAAACCATTAACACAATTTCAAGAGGCTCCTATTATTTTGTGCTGTCTAACAATAATGTTTATGCCTTTAATAATTCGGGAAAGAGGCTGTTTAGCTATACGCACGGCTATGAGAAACCTGTTTTAAAGGTTAGTGCATCAAGGTCAATGGTTTTTGAACAGGGCGGAAATGAAGCGCTGATTTTTGATATAAACGGTTTAAAAAGTACTGTGCAAACCGAAAAAACAATTGTTACGGGAGCTGTTTCCGATTCGGGTGCCTATGCACTTGTTACGGTGTCGGATAAATATGCTTCGGCAGTGAGTGTCTATAGTAAAAAGGATAAAATTATATACGAATGGTTTTCCGCAGAGGATACTGTTAATAATGTAGCGTTGAATAAAAATGGTAAAAAGCTTGCGGTTTCAACCTTTAATTCAAATGCAGGTCAGTACAAGTCAAAGATTTACGTGCTTAATTTTAAATCTGCCACCCCCGAGTATACCGAAACCCTTGAGAATTCCCTTATATACACTATAGATACTGCTTTTGCAAATAATTTCTGTGTTGTGAGCGAAAATGGCGTTAAGTTTATAAAGTGGCGCAAATATGAGGGAACTGAATATAAGAATGAATATAAGACCGCATTTTTCAGAAGCAGTAAAAACAGGTATGTGGTTGTATTTAACCGTGCGAGTGACAAAACCGATAACCGAATAGCCGTTTTTTCAAAAAAGGGAAAACTTACGGCAGAATTCCAGTATAAGGGTACGGTTAGTGATATTGCGGTATTGGGTGAATATATTTATTGTATGAGCGATACCGAGATTACAATGCTCAATAAAAAGGGAGAGGTGCTTCGCAAAGGGTCTTACGGCTTTGGCGCAATAAGGCTTAACGTTTCCTCTACCGATACAGTAATAGTAATTACAGATAACAAAATAGAAAAATTCAATCTTGAACAGTGAGGAAAACAACGGTGGGATTAATTCTTGATTTGTTGGTTTTGGTTTTAATAGCATATTTTGTTGTTAATTCTGCAAGACGTGGCTTTGTAAGGGTTTTTATTGAAACGGTTGGCTTTGTTGCCGCTATACTTTTGGCTATGTCTGTAAGTGCCGCATTATCTGATGTTATATATCAAAAGGCTGTTGAACCTGCAATTATCAAAACCGCAGCCGAGGGCATGGATGAATTGTCGGAGGATGCTGTTCTAAATGTTTGGGATGCTTTGCCTGAATATGTTACAGATAACGCTGAAATACTCGGTATAGATATGGAAAAGGTTAATAATATGGCAAATGATTATTCCGATAGAGGAACAGAGCAGGCTGTGGTTAATGTTTCACAGAATTTAATAAAGCCTGCCGCCACAAGAATCATAGAACTTATAATTACTTTCATATTAAGCACCGTGTTCCTAATAGTTGTTAAATTTGTAGCACGTTTTCTTAATCGTATTTTCAGCTTTAGTCTTGTGGGTAAGCTCAACACCGCTTTGGGTGGTATAGTGGGCATTTTCAAGGGCGCTGTTATTGCGGCGGTATTTTGTATGATAGTTGCCCTTATTATTTCTTTTACTAAAAACGGATTTTTAATATTTACAAACGAAAATATTGCTTCTTCAAATATTTTTTCTTTTTTCGTGAATATTTTCCGTTAAATTATTTTATTGTTTCCAAGGAGTTTAAAAAATGAAGCTTTGTTCAAAGTGCAAAAAGCGTCCGGCTGTGGTATTTATGTCGGATATGTCTAATCCTAATGCCGAGCCTAACGGTCTTTGCCTTGTTTGTGCTAAAGAATTGGGCATTAAGCCTGTTGATGATATGCTCAAAAGAATGAATATATCCGATGAGGATATTGAGCAAATGAGTGAGCAGTTTATGGATTTAATGTCTATGGATGATGAAATGGATGATGCTGCCCTAAATGATGAAACCTTTGATTTGGGCACAGCACCTGCGATGCCGTTTATAAACAAAATTTTCGGTAATTTAACAGGAAGTGCTGCTGATAAAACCGAAAAAACAGAGGACGGCAAAGAAAAAACGGATACAAAGGAAAAGCCAAAGAAAAAACGGCGCAAATTTATGGAGCAGTATTGCACCAACCTTACTGAAAAGGCAAAGAACGGAAAAATTGACGTAATTATAGGTAGGGATAAGGAGCTTTACCGCACCATACAAATTCTGTCAAGAAGAAGCAAAAACAACCCCTGCCTTATCGGTGAGCCGGGTGTCGGCAAAACTGCGATTGCGGAGGGCTTGGCACTACAAATTGCTAACGGCACTGCCCCGGCAAGACTTCTTGATAAGGAAATCTTTCTTTTAGACCTTACGGGACTTGTGGCCGGAACACAGTTCAGAGGTCAGTTTGAAAGCCGTGTTAAAGGCTTGGTTGAAGAAATTAAAGAGGCAGGAAATGTTATCCTCTTTATTGATGAAATCCACAATCTTGTGGGTGCAGGGGACTCGGCTGAAGGCTCAATGAATGCCGCTAATATTTTAAAGCCTGCACTCTCACGCGGTGAAATTCAGGTTATCGGTGCTACAACCTTTAAGGAATACCGTAAATATATCGAAAAGGATGCCGCTTTGGAGCGCCGTTTCCAGCCGGTTACTATTGAGGAGCCTTCTATTAAAGAGGCAGAGGAAATCCTTATGGGTGTAAAAAGCTACTATGAGGGCTTCCATAATGTTGTAATTCCCGACAGTATCATTAAAAAAGCAGTTATTTTATCCGAAAGATATGTAACTGACAGATATTTGCCCGATAAGGCTATCGACCTGCTTGACGAAGCGTGTGCTTGCGCCAGTCTTGAAAATAAGGCGATAGACGAGCTTTGTATTGCAAATAGAAGAGTTGCGGAATGCTCGATTAAGCTTGAAGAATTAGAGGCTGATGTTGAAAATCCCGATTACGAACAGCAAGCACTTATAAAGGCAGACCTTGAAAAATATAAGCGGCAGGCAGAGGAACTTTATGAGCCCGCATCAAATAACAGCGTTACCGATATGGATGTTGCAAGGGTTATCGAGCTTTGGACAGGTATTCCTGCAACAAAGGTCCAGGAAAATGACCTTAAAAAGCTTTCTTCGCTCCAAGATGAACTGAACAAAAAAATTATCGGCCAGGAAGAGGCCACACGTCTTGTTGCGGCGGCAGTAAAGCGCTCAAGGGTGAAAACAGGAAAGCTGCACAGACCTGCCTCCTTTATATTTGTAGGACCTACAGGTGTAGGTAAAACACAGCTTGTTAAGGTGCTTTCGGAACAGCTATTTGATACCCCCGAAACACTTATAAGACTTGATATGTCCGAGTTTATGGAAAAGCATTCAGTTTCAAGAATTATTGGTGCGCCTCCCGGATATGTTGGCTATGACGAGGCCGGTCAGCTTACCGAAAAGGTTAGAAGAAAGCCCTATTCTGTGGTGCTTTTTGATGAAATTGAAAAGGCTCACCCCGATGTTTTGAATGTATTGCTTCAAATTCTTGACGACGGCAGAATTACCGATGCCGGCGGCAGAACCGTTAATTTTGAAAATACAATTATTGTTATGACCTCAAATGCGGGAAGTGACAGAAGCGATAATCTTTTGGGCTTCGGTAAAACCGTTTCGGACGCCTCAAAGGAAAAGGCGCTTAAAGCACTTGAAGAATTTTTGAGACCTGAATTTATAGCACGTGTTGATGAGATTGTTGTTTTCTCACCCTTGAACGAAGCTTCAATGTCGAAAATTGCGGCACTTATGCTCGATGAATTAAAGGAAGCTTTGTCAGAAAAGCTTATAGATTTTATCTATGATGAGAATGTCTGCAAGTATTTGGCTCAAAAATGTGTTGGCGGCAAAAGGGGAGCCAGAGAGCTTCGCAATCTTATACGCCGTGAAATTGAAGGTCGTGTTGTTGATATTGTTATCGAGAACAGTGAGGGCAACGTAGCCTCGGTCAAAGCCGATGTTAATGACGGCAAGCTTGATATAACCTTTAAAACAGTATAAAAAAATCCGGTATAACCAATTTCGGTTATACCGGATTTTTAGGCTTTAATTAATCTTCAATTATGAAATCAAAGAAACGGTTGTGACCCTCACAAGCAGTTATTCCAACATGGAACTGTTCGGGAATGTCGGGGTGTTCACAGCTTACCTTTTGACCGTTAAGCTCTGCAATAATGGTTTTTCCTTGAACTTCAAAGGAGAGGTCACAAAGCTCACCGTCAGGAATATCAAATTCAAGCTTGCCTATAAGTGTAGGCTTAATGGGACGCTCGGTTTTTTCGGGGCAGGGAAGTATGTGCCAAATGTTAATGCCCTTGTCATAAGCAACAACCTCGTAGTGAAGCTGGTAGATCGGTGCACCGTCGGGGGCAGTAATAAAATCGTCACAAAAAACCAACAGCGGAGCGCCGAAAGTAACGAAATTGCATTTGGTTGAGAACTTAACGCCGCTTCCGTACTTTTCTTTTGTTACCATGCTTATGTAATCGTAGGCGAAAATATCGCTATGACCTGCTTCGCCGGGGGTGAAGTTTGCAAGGCAATCATCAAGCTGAGTAAACTCCTTATGCTCCTTGGCAACAGGACCGTAGGCATAGAAGAAATCGTTCAAATTGCTTTCTTTTGCATTAAAATTATAAACTTTCACAAAAAACACTCCTTTAAGAGAATATTATATTGTAAGCATTATAGTATATATACCGGCGGTTTGCAAGAGTTTTTTAATTTTTAAAAAAATGCTTGCAATCTGTAACGGTTTGTGATATAATTTATCGGCTATTAAGGATAGCAAATATAAAACACACATTCCGCTTTAAACGGGCAGGTGTCACTTTTACTACGGGTGATTCCCGCAAAACGGCGGGATGGAGGTAAAAACCTTAGGAGGAAATTAAAATGGCAGTAGTATCTATGAAACAGCTTCTTGAAGCCGGTGTTCATTTCGGACATCAGACAAGACGTTGGAATCCGAAAATGGCTGAGTACATTTTCACAGAACGTAACGGTATCTATATTATAGATCTTCAGAAAACCGTTAAAAAACTTAATGAGGCTTATATGTTCGTTCGTGACATTGCAGCTGAAGGCGGAGACATTCTCTTTGTTGGTACAAAGAAGCAGGCACAGGATTCCGTTAAGGAAGAAGCAGAGCATTGCAGTATGCCTTACGTTAACGCTCGTTGGCTTGGCGGTATGCTTACCAACTTCTCAACAATTCGTACAAGAATTGCTCGCCTTAACCAGCTCCGCAATATGCGTGATGACGGCACATTTGAGCTTCTCCCCAAAAAAGAAGTTATTAAGCTTAACCTTGAAATTGAAAAGCTTGAAAAGTTCCTTGGCGGTATCCAGGATATGAAGAAGATTCCTGCAGCTATGTTTATAGTTGACCCCCGCAAGGAAAGAATTGCTGTTGCAGAAGCTAAAAAGCTTGGTATCCCGATTATTGCTATTGTTGATACCAACTGTGACCCTGATGAAATCGATGCAGTTATCCCCGGTAACGATGATGCTATCCGTGCAGTTAAGCTTATTGCTGAAACTATTGCGGCTGCTGTTATCGAAGGCAGACAGGGCTCTGAAATGGGCACTGCCGCTACAGATGATGCCGAAGAGGGTGCAGAAGAAGTGGCTGAAGAAGCAACAGCTGATGCTGAATAATTAAATTAATCGGAGGAATTAAAATGGCTTTTACTGCTAAAGACGTACAGGCTTTAAGAGAGAAAACCGGTTGCGGTATGATGGACTGCAAAAAGGCTCTCGTTGAAACAAACGGTGATATGGATGCCGCTGCTGATTACCTTCGTGAAAAGGGTCTTGCTTCACAGGCAAAGAAATCTACCCGTATTGCCGCAGAAGGTACAGTATGTGCATATACAAAGAACGGCGTTGGTGTTGTTGTTGAATTAAACAGCGAAACCGACTTCGTTGCTAACGGTGATGGCTTTAAGGCATTGGCAAGTGAGGTTGCTGAAATCGTTGCAGAACAAAACCCTGCTGACCTTGATGCTCTTCTCAAGTGCGAGAAGGACGGTATGACCGTTGAAGCAAAGGTTCAGGAATTGTTCCTTGCTATTCGTGAAAATATCAAGATTCGTCGTTTTGCTCGTGTTGAGGGTAAGGTTGTAACCTACGTTCACGCAGGCGGTAAGATCGGTGTTATGGTTAACTTTGACACTACTCTTGATGCTGAAAATGCTGATTTTGTTGCTATGGGTAAAAATGTTGCAATGCAGATTGCCGCTATGAATCCTTCTTACTTGGATGAGGCTTCTGTTCCTGCAGAGGTTCTTGCAAAGGAAAAGGAAATCCTCATTGCACAAATGAAGGAAGATCCTAAAATGGCTAACAAGCCCGAAGCTGTTCTCGGCAAAATTGTTGACGGTAAGATCGGTAAGTACTATAAGGAAAACTGCCTTGTTGAGCAGGCTTTCGTTATGGATGGCGATGTTTCAGTTGGCAAGTATGTTGCTAACACTGCTAAAGAGCTTGGCGCAGATATTAAGATTGCATCATTTGTTCGCTTTGAAAAGGGCGAGGGCATCGAAAAGCGTGTAGACGATTTCGCTGCTGAAGTTGCTGCAATGGCAAAATAAAAAAATTAAAAATGTTTTTTAGGGCTGTTTCGGTTGAAACAGCCTTTTTTCAAAGAAGAGGGTGTGTTTTAATGCTTATAACAGAAAATGCCAAAAAAACTGCCGTTGGCGGTGAGTATGACGTTGTTGTTGCAGGTGGCGGCGTGGCAGGAGTTGCGGCTGCTTTGGCGGCGGCAAGGCAGGGCAAAAGTGTGCTCTTGCTTGAAAGAATGTTCATGCTGGGCGGCTTGGCTACTGCAGGCCTTGTTACAATTTATCTCCCTATTTGTGACGGTAAGGGAAGACAGGTTTCTTTTGGCTTGGCAGAAGAACTGTTAAGGCTTTCTGTAAAACACGGTTATGAGCCCTTTATGGACGGTACTGACAAAAACGGTAAACCGCGCGGTATGGGTTGGATTACAGGCGATGAAGAGGAAAAACGTAAGAACAGGTTTGAAGTCCAGTTCAACGCTAATGTGTTTGCTATTCTTTGTGAGCAGGAATTACTTAAAAACGGTGTCAGTATTCTTTACGGAACACAGCTTTGCGACACTGTTGTGGAAAACCAAAAAATAACCGCAGTAATAACCGAGAGTAAAAGTGGCAGAATAGCATATAAAGCTAAAGCATTTGTTGATGCTACGGGCGATGCTGACCTGTGCTCTCTTTCGGGTGCAAAAACCGAAGAATTTAAACAAGGTAATGTACTGGCAAGCTGGTATTACGAAATGATTAATGACGAATACCGTTTAAAAATGTTAGGCTTTGCCGATATTCCCGATAAGTATAAAAAATCAGAGGATAAATCGAAAAAAAGATATACTGGACTTGAGGCTGAAGAAATATCGGAAATGGTTGCGGAATCACACCAAAACCTTTTGAATGATTTTCTTAAAAAAGGCGGCATTACTAAAGACCACGCACTGACTAATATTGCTTCAATTCCTCAACTTCGTATGACTCGAAGAATTTGCGGTGCGTATACTATTAATGATGAAGAATGCTTTAAGGAATTTTCGGACAGTATAGGTATGATAAGTGACTGGCGAAAGGCTGGCCCTGTTTATGAAATTCCGTTCAGCACCCTTTACGGTAAGGAAATTAAAAATCTTATTACTTGCGGCAGATGTATTTCCGTAACTGACGATATGTGGGATATTTCACGTGTTATTCCTGCCTGTGCGGTAACGGGTGAGGCGGCAGGTGTAGCCGCCGCAATTAGTGATGATTTTGCTAATACAGATTATGATAAATTGAGTAATATTCTTAAAAATAACGGTGTAGTACTACACATAAACGAATTAGAACCACTAAAATAGGGAAAGAAGAATTAATTTGGCTAAAATTTATGAGTCCTGCGAGCAGCTTATTGGAAATACGCCCCTTTTAAGACTTGAAAGGTTAGAAAAAAAGTACGGTGTTAAGGCAAAAATAATTGCGAAGCTTGAATATTTAAATCCTGCGGGAAGCGTTAAGGACAGGGTTGGCAAGGCCATGCTTGACGATGCCGAGCAAAGGGGAATTATTAATAAAAATTCAGTCATAATTGAACCTACATCGGGTAATACGGGTATAGGAATTGCGGCTGTGGCGGCAGTTAGAGGCTACAGAACAATTATTGTTATGCCCGAAACAATGTCCGAAGAGCGCAGAAAGCTTATGCGCGCTTTCGGTGCCGAGCTTGTTTTAACCGAAGGTAGTCTTGGAATGAGCGGTGCTATAGACAAGGCAGAGGAATTAAAACAAGAAATCCCAAATAGCATTATTGCGGGTCAGTTTGAAAACCCTGCCAATGCTAAGGCTCATTTTGACACAACAGGTCCCGAAATTTTAAGGGATACTGACGGTAATGTTGATATATTTGTTGCAGGTGTCGGTACAGGTGGTACGGTTACGGGCACAGGCAAATATTTAAAATCAAAACTGCCTAATGTTAAAGTAATTGCGGTTGAGCCTGCTTCTTCGCCGATGCTGTCGGAAAAAAAGGCAGGAAGCCATAAAATACAGGGTATAGGCGCAGGCTTTATTCCAAAAGTGCTTGATACAAATGTTTATGACGAGGTTGTAACTGTAGAGGATGATGCGGCAATGGAAATTGCACGTATTATGGGAAAAACCGAGGGCTTTTTAGTTGGTATTTCTTCGGGTGCGGCTTTGAGTGCGGCAATCGAAATAGGCAAGAGAGAAGAAAACAAGGACAAAAATATAGTTGTAATTCTGCCCGATAGCGGCAGCAGATACCTTTCAACCCAGCTTTATGATTTTTAAAGATTTAAAATCAGTTGATAAAACAAAAAATTGGCAGAAGCATATTAAGCTTCTGCCAATTTTTTAGTATATGAATTTATAGTTTTACCTCTCATCAGTCTCGCTGTGCCGGATAACTTTTTCCTTGGGAGTAGCCTTGTTTTTTCCACACTTTTTCTAAATCATCCGCAACTTTAACAATATCAAATCTTTTGTTTGATAAAGACAATAAAGCCAATCTATATATCGCAACACGCTTTTTGTCGGATATATTTCTTAAATTTTTTATATGTACTTCCTCCCTTGGCGTTAAAACGAGCTCGGGTATTGGTTGCGGTTCAGCCTCCCTTACAATAGGGATTGCAACAAATTTCGTTTCTGCTTCTTTTCCGGTCAATAGCTTATATACGTCGATTTCAAGTACTTCTGAAAGACGGAATAATAAATCAACCGTAATTTTTCCTTGGCGCTCAAATTTAGAATATGTGTTTAGATTCATTCCCAATTTTTCTGCTATTTGACCCTGTGTAAGGCCTGATGCTTTTCTCAAATTTGCAATTCTTTGATTTATTGTAGTCTGCATTTAATCACCCAAAATAAAAAAAGTGCGCCAACCGAAGTCGAGCGCACGAAAAACGCAAACCCCGATTGTTGTCACACAAAACTTAATAAGCAAAGAGAAATCTCAACTTATCCAGCAGGTGGAATTTGCATTTTTGCCAAATTTATTATTGCTGAATAAGTATAAGAATATAACCCTTTATTAAATATAAAGAGACTTCCAAACTGCTTATTATTAAGTTTTATGTGACACAGTAATTGTATCACATTTTTAAAGAATTTGCAACCATTAATAATATTAGGTATTCTGTATTTACAATATTTAAAAATTGAAATTAAAAAGTAGTGGAAAAATCGGGTTAGTTGTTGTATAATAATTAAATAATATATTTTAATCGGGTGTTTAGTATGAGAATTGTTATTAAAATAGGTACTTCAACCTTGGCTCATAGTACGGGAAGACTTAATATCCGCCGAGTTGAAGAGCTTTGCAAGGTTATGAGTGACCTTAAAAATGCAGGTGATGAAATTATACTTGTATCCTCGGGCGCTATAGGTATGGGTGTAGGTAAGCTGTCACTTCAGGGCAAACCGACCGATATTCCAACCAAGCAAGCGGCGGCGGCAGTAGGTCAGTGCGAGCTTATGTATGTTTATGATAAGCTTTTTTCGGAATACAATCATACTGTGGCTCAAATACTTGTGACAGGTGCGGATATTGAACACGCTGACCGCAAAACAAATTTTGAAAATACTATGCGCCGTCTTTTGGAATTGGGCGTTCTTCCGATTATAAATGAAAACGATTCAATCGCTACTGACGAAATCGTTATCGGTGATAATGATACCTTGGGCGCTATTGTTGCAACCACCGTTGAAGCAGATTTGCTTATAATTTTATCCGATATTGACGGTCTTTTTACCGCCGACCCGCATAAGGATGAAAATGCAGTTCTCTTACATACTGTAAATGAAATCACCCGGGAAATTGAGGAAATGACAGGGGGAGCGGGAAGCAGCCTTGGTACAGGCGGAATGCACACTAAAATCAGAGCGGCAAAAATTGCCAATAATGCAGGCACAGACATGGTAATTGCTAACGGAAAAGACCCCGATATACTTTATGATATTGTTGCAGGAAGAGACGTTGGAACACGTTTTCTTGCACGAAAGGCAGACTAATATGATTGAAACCAAAGAACTGCTTTTAAGAGCAAAAAAAGCATCAAAAAATGCACCAATATGTGAGGATGTAAAAAATAACACTTTAAAGGCAATGGCAAAAGCAATTTTAGATGATTGTGATTTGATTCTTGCCGCTAATGAGGGCGATATTGAAAGGGCAAAGGGTACAGTACCTGATGTTATGTTAGACCGCCTAAAGCTCACCAAAGAGCGTATAGAGGGTATGGCAAAGGGTATTTTAGAAGTGGCAGAGTTGCCTGACCCGGTGGGTAGTGTTATAGAAAAGACGGTTCATAAAAACGGTCTTATAATTGAAAAAACCTCGGTGCCCTTTGGTGTTGTGGCTATTATTTATGAAAGTCGTCCCAATGTTACATCGGATGCGGCGGCACTCAGCTTTAAAAGCGGTAACGCTTGTGTTTTGCGTGGCGGCAAAGAAGCCTATGAAAGTTCAAAGGCTATAGTTGCGGCACTTCGTAAAGGGCTTAAGAACAGCGGTATAGACGAGGATTACATAAACCTTGTTGAAGACACAACAAGGCAAAGCGCTAACGAGCTTATGACCGCAGTCGGATTGGTGGATTTACTGATACCAAGAGGCGGTAAGGGGCTTATTAAGGCTTGTACCGATAATGCAAAGGTACCTTGTATAGAAACGGGTACAGGTATTTGCCATATTTTTGTTGATGAAAGCGCCGATATAAAAAAAGCGCTTGATATTATAGATAACGCAAAAACCAGCAGACCGTCAGTATGCAACGCGGCAGAGGTTTGCCTTGTGCATAAAAATATTGCAGAAGCATTTTTGCCAAAGCTTTATGACCGCTTGTGCGCAGCCGAAAGGGAACACCCAGTGGAGCTTGTAGGTGACAGTGAGGTTTTAAAAATCATCCCAATAACCCCTGCCGACGAGAATTCTTACGATACTGAATTTTTGGATTATAAAATGGCGGTAAAGGTGGTTGACGGAGTAGAAGAAGCAGTTGAGCATATAGCCGAGCATTCAACCCACCACAGTGAAAGCATTATTACAGAGACCCCTGCTAATGCCGATTTTTTTACTGCTATGGTGGATTCGGCGGCGGTTTATGTTAATGCCTCAACCCGATTTACCGACGGCGGCGAGTTCGGTCTTGGCTGTGAAATGGGTATCTCAACCCAAAAGCTCCACGCAAGAGGACCGATGGGTCTTAAGGAACTTAATACTTATAAATATGTGATTAAAGGTAACGGTCAAGTAAGATAGGAGAGTGAAAACGGTGTCATCAGTAAAATTTGGATTTATAGGAACGGGTAATATGGGCGGTGCTTTGGCACGCGCAGTAACTAAAGCAGTAAGCGGAAGTGATGTTTTACTTGCCGACCGAACAGAGGTTAAGGCACAGCTTTTGGCAAACGAGCTTGGTTGCTCTTATGCTGATAATACTGCAGTTGCAAGCTCTGCAAAGTTCATATTTTTAGGTGTAAAGCCGCAGGTTATGGCAGAAACACTTGAGGGGATATTACCGATACTTCAAAGACGTACCGATAGATTTGTTTTGGTTACAATGGCGGCAGGACTTACTGTTTCGGACATTGCAAACATCTGCAAAACCAACTATCCCATTATCAGAATAATGCCTAATACACCTGTGTCTGTTGGCAAGGGAATGATACTATATACTGCCTCTAAAGAGGTGTTTATGGATGAAATAGGAGAATTTTGCGAGGCATTAAAGCTTGCAGGCAAGTTAGATAAGCTTGATGAAAAATTAATTGATGCCGCAAGCGCTGTTTCGGGTTGCGGACCGGCATTTGTTTATATGTTTTGTGAAGCTTTGTCAGATGCGGGTGTTGAATGCGGTCTTCCGCGTCAAAAGGCACTGGAATATGCCGCACAAACCCTTTCGGGAGCGGCTGAATTGCTTTTAACATCGGGCAAGCATCCCGCCGTTTTAAAGGATGAGGTTTGCAGCCCTGGAGGCACTACCATTGCAGGTGTTCACGCACTTGAGGAAAACGGCTTCAGAGCGGCGGCTATGTCGGCAGTAAAATCAGCTTTTGACAGAACTAAAGAACTTAAAAAATAAAAAAATCAAGCAGAGTGTTTAGTGCTCTGCTTGATTTTTATATTAATAGAATATTAATAGTTTAATGCTTGACAATAATAGTATACGGTTTTATAATAGTTAGCAGGCTAACGTTTTGAAAAGGCAGGTGTATTATGGGCAGAGATAACGAAATCGGTTTTGCGGTACGTAGGCTTTTTAATGCCATAAAGCGAGACATTGAGGCTTCTGCCGAAACAGAGGGTATAGAACATATAAAAGGTGTTAACGGTTGGGCTATAACGTATTTTTATGATAACCGCGAAAAAGAAATTTTTCAGCGTGATTTTGAAGAGAGATTTTCAATAAGACCCTCAACTGCAAGCAGAATGCTAAAAACAATGGAGCAAAAAGGTTTTATAGAGAGAGTCGGTGTTCAAAACGATGCAAGACTTAAAAAAATTTTGCTTACGGAAAAGGCGATAGAAAATCATGAAAAAATTATTAAAAGTATCGAAAAAAGAGAAAAACGCCTTAAAAACGGAATAACAAAGGGCGATCTTCAAACGTTTTTTGATGTTATGAAAAAGTTAACGGCAAATATGGAGGAAAACAATGATTAAAACCTTGGCAAA
>JAZQKT010000013.1:0-10552 GCA_045542295.1 Acutalibacteraceae bacterium | reverse complement strand
CCACTAATTTTAATTTTAAAAATATTATGTAAACTTTTTATGTTAACCACACTATATATATACATTACTGTATGATATTAACCCCAATTTGTTGTAAAATAGGGCTTTAAATTTTTATTATTATGTGTTATAATGATGAATACAAAAGTTGGTAAAGAAGTTTAAAAACTCAAAGGAGATTCAAAATGAGTAAAACTGTATTAATCACCGGTTCATCAAAAGGCATCGGAGCCGCAACAGCAATTCTTTTTGCGCAGAAGGGTTATAATGTTGTTATAAATTACAACGAATCCTATCAGCCCGCTGCCCTACTCTGTCAATCATTAACATCAAACGGATACTCTGTTATCACACACAAGGCAAACGTTGCAAATCGCCTTGAGGTTGAGTTGATGGTAAAAGAAACATTGTACAAATTCGGCAGTCTTGATATCCTTGTCAATAACGCAGGGATTGCCTATGAGGGCCTTGTCACCGAAACTGATGAAATTGATTTTGACCGAATTATTGATGTTAACCTTAAAGGTGTATTTAATTGCTGTAAAGCCGTTATCCCCTCTATGGTTAGTCGTCAAGCAGGCAAAATAATTAATATTTCTTCTATGTGGGGTCAGGTCGGCGCTTCATGTGAGGTTGCGTATTCTGCATCTAAAGCAGGTGTTATCGGTCTTACAAAGGCGCTTGCAAAGGAACTTGCGCCAAGCGGAATTAACGTTAACGCTATCGCACCGGGACTTATCGAAACAGGTATGAACTCGCACTTGTCAGTTGAAGAATTAGCAGATTTTGTTAATACTATCCCGCTAGGCCGTATGGGTAACGCTGATGAAATTGCCTCCGCTATTGAATTTTTAGCTTCCGAAAAAGCCGATTATATCACCGGTCAGATTTTAGGAATCAACGGTGGATATGTAATTTAATTAAGATACCGATTTTTAAAAGCAGTCGATACCGACTGCTTTTTTTATTTTATAGGTTTACAACTTAACTCCCATTTTTCTTTTTCAATGTAAATACACTTTGAAAGGAAAATTTATATGTACTATTGTGAAGATTGCGGTGCCGAATTCAGCTTGCCAAAAACTTTTTATGAATCTCACGGTTTCACATCCCCACCATACGAAAGCGTTACAGTTTGCCCTTTTTGTAATTCAAGCTCGTTTAAAGAGATTGTTTCTCACTGCCGTTGTTGCGGCGCAAAGTTGAGCCTTAAAAGGTTTGGTGAATACTGCTCTGCCGCTTGTAAAGCAAAGGGCGAAAAGCTTTGGCAAAAACAAAGAAACAGATTAATTTATGAACTTAATAATCCAATAAACCGAATGATTAGAGAAATAAATAACTACAACAAAATAAACGGAACTGATTTAAGCTACGGGCAATATGTTGCATTAAAATTTATTAACAGAGGTAAAAGTAAATGTTTGAAGAAAAAAAAGAATACCTGAATCAATACAGAGTTCAAGGAATAAAAATTAACCGCTTAAAGGAAATGGCGCTTGAGTGTCCAAAAAAGCAAGAAATATATATCCTAAAAATCAATTCTGCACAAAAATTGAGAGACGAAATTGAAAGCAAAATAAATGCGATGAAAGACGAAGTTTTGGCAGAGCTGCTTTTTCAAAAGTATGTTTTTGGCTTACCTCTTGAGGAGGTTGGGTACATAATAAATTACAGCAAGCGTCAAACCGAAAGACTGCACCGAAAGGCACTTGAAGAATTTACTATATAATTTACCCTTTACTTTTCCTAAAAATAGAGTTATACTGTTTTAAGAACAAATGTTTTTTGGAGGGATGGTATTGAAGGACAGAATAATTTTGCACTGCGATTTTAATAATTTCTTTGCTTCGGTCTCTCTGCTTTTTAACCCAACCCTTAAAAAATTACCGGTTGCAGTTTGCGGCGATAAGGAAAACCGTCACGGTATTGTGCTTGCCAAAAATGAAATTGCAAAAAAATTCGGCATCAAAACCGCAGAGCCGATATTCGAGGCAAAAGCAAAATGTCCCGACCTTGTAACCTTGCCGCCCATGTATGACGAATATATAAAATATTCAAAAATGGGAATCAAAATTTATGAGCGCTATACAGATATGATTGAGCCCTTTGGTCTTGATGAATGTTGGCTTGACGTTACGGGAAGCACTGTCCTTTTCGGGAGTGGTGAACAGATTGCAGAAAAAATCAGGCAGGATATTAAACGTGAGCTTGGCATTACTGTTTCTATTGGTGTAAGCTTTAATAAGGTGTTTGCAAAATTAGGCTCTGACCTTAAAAAACCCGACGCTATTACTGTAATAAGCCGTGAAAACTTTAAAGAAAAGCTATGGCACTTACCGATTTCAGATATGCTTTTTGTTGGCAAAAAAACCTTTGACAGGCTTAAAAGCTGCGGTGTCAATACAATCGGTGATTTGACCTATTGTGATGATACTTTCCTTAAGAGATTGCTCGGCAAAAACGGAGTTGAGCTTAAAAAAAGTGCCTTAGGAGAGGACGACTCCCCTGTTGTAACCCCAACCGAAAATGATAAACCAAAAAGCATTGGTAAATCTGTGACAGGTGCAAAAGATTTCTTTAACAATGATGAGGTTTGGAAAGAATTTCTTTCCTTTTCGGAATATATTTGCGCAAAGCTTAAACAAAAAAATCTTTTTGCAGGCGGTGTTCAGGTACACATACGAACATCTTCTCTTGCCGTTAAAGAGTTTAGTCAAAGCTTCAGTGATCCCACAAACTGCTCCCTAACCCTTGCAAAACGCGGTTTTGCACTGTTTTGCCGCAACTACACATTCGGTGAACCGTTGCGTTCTGTAGGAATCAGAGCAATAAATATAAAGGACTCTAAAATTGCCGTACAACAGGATTTTTTCGGCGAAAACGATCAAATTATAGAGCTTGAAAGAATTGATGATTCCGTCCATAAGTTACGACAAAAATTCGGTTCAAAAAGTATTATAAGAGGAACTAATATAAAATAGTTTTAAACTTTACAATTTAAAAATTTTGTTATATAATAAGGTGGACAAACCACCTTATTATTTTTTAGGAGCAAAACTATGTCTAAAAAAATTACTTTAGATTACGATTATGAGGACGATAATCTTTATTCAAACAGCTATGAAGATATTTCTTCATCATATACCGACATTTCATCAACAAGCATCACCGAACCTAAAAGGGAAAGACCGAAGAAGCGCAGGCGCAAACGCAAGCACGTTTTTTTAAAGACAATTGCTATATTACTTGTTACAACAATTGTGCTTTCGGCCGCTTGCGCGGTATCGTTTTATATATACGCTTATAATCTTATCAACTCCATTAAACGCACCCCTCTTGATGAAAGTGATTTAGGTATCACAACCAATACATATAGCGAAGTTATTAACATTGCGCTTCTGGGACTTGACACACGTGAAGACGATATGAGCGGTCGCTCTGATGCTAATGTGGTTGTTACTATTGATAAAGAAAACAAAAAGATTAAGCTCACCTCTATTGCACGTGATACCTATGTTGCAATGGATGGCAGAGGTCACGATAAGCTCACCCACGCTTTTGCCTTTGGAAAGTCACAGTTAGCGGTAAAAACCCTTAATCAAAACTTTGGTCTTGAAATTAAAGATTATGTAACCATGAACTTTTTTGAATTGGCACGTGTTATTGATTATATGGGCGGTATTACCCTTGATGTTGATGAAAAGGAATTCGGTGAACTTAACGGTTACATCTTCCCTACAACAGACTTTGGTGATATTTCCTGTGAGTATTTAAAAGCACCGGGTGTGCAGGTGTTATCAGGCGCACAAGCGGTTTGTTATGCCAGAATCAGACATACTGACGGCGATGTGGAACGCGGCAACCGCCAAAAAGAAGTTCTAACCGCAATGTTTGCCAAAATGAAAGAAATGAGCATTTTTGACCTGCCAAAGCTTGCAAAAATGATTTTAAGCGAATGTGAAACCTCACTTGAAACCAAAACTATTATGAGCCTTGGCATTTGGACCGTTCTTAATTCGCCGGAATTTGAGCAACTAAGTATACCTAATGACAATATTCCTTCAGGCGGAAAATATATCGGCGGAGTTTGGTATTACGTTTATGATATTGAAACCGCAAAAAAAGAAATTAACGACTTTATTTTTTCTAAAAATTTCTACTCACCCGAGCAGGTTGCCAAAAGAGCCGCCGAGGCTAAAGAAAACAGTTAAAATATACGTTAATTAATTGACAAATATAACCTTTAGGGGTATAATGTATAGGTTAAATTCGAGGTTTTAACCGCTAAAAACTTTTTTGAGGATGTTATAATTATGAAATGGACTTCACTAAATGATTTAAGAGAAAAATATCTTGCTTTTTTTGAATCAAAGGGACACTTGCGCCTTGGCAGTTTCTCCCTTGTTCCCCAAGGCGATAAATCACTTTTGCTTATAAATTCAGGTATGGCACCAATGAAAAAATATTTCACAGGCGAGGTTACTCCCCCACGCAACCGAGTAACCACCTGCCAAAAGTGCATCAGAACACCTGACCTTGAGCGTGTTGGTATTACTGCACGTCACGGTACTTTTTTTGAAATGCTCGGTAACTTTTCATTTGGTGATTACTTTAAGAATGAAGCTATTCCGTGGGCTTGGGAGTTTTTGACCGAGACTTTAGAAATACCTGCCGATTTACTTTGGCCCTCTGTTTATGAAGAGGATGATGAGGCTTACGCCTTATGGCGTGATGTTATCGGTGTGCCCGAAGAACGCATTGTAAAGCTTGGTAAAGCAGACAACTTCTGGGAGCACGGTACAGGCCCCTGCGGTCCTTGCAGTGAGATATATTTTGACCGCGGCGAAAAGTACGGTTGCGGAAGTCCTGATTGTAAGCCGGGCTGTGACTGTGACCGATATATGGAAATCTGGAATAACGTGTTTTCACAGTTTAATAATATGGGTGACGGAACCTATACCGAGCTTGAGCATAAAAATATTGACACTGGCATGGGTCTTGAGCGTCTTGCTTGCGTTATGCAGGGTGTTGATAATATGTTTGAGGTTGATACCATAAGAAACGTACTTGACCTTGTATGCAAAATTTCGGGTAAGGAATACGGAAAGGATACAAACACAGATATTTCTATCCGTGCTATTACCGACCATGCACGTGCCGCTACCTTTATGATTAGTGACGGTATCATTCCCTCTAACGAAGGCAGAGGCTATGTTTTGCGCCGTATAATCCGTCGTGCTGTCCGTCACGGAAAGCTTATTGGTATTAATCACGCATTCTTTATGGAGCTTTGCGATGCTGTTATTAACGAAAACACCGCAGGCTATCCCGAGCTTACCGAGAAAAGAGAGCTTATTTCCAAGGTTATAACTAATGAAGAAGCAAGCTTTAACAAGACTATTGACCAAGGTCTTGCAATGCTTGAGGGCTTAACCGCAAACGGCGGCGTGCTTTCGGGCGAGGATGCTTTTAAGCTTTATGATACCTATGGCTTCCCTATTGACCTTACAAAGGATATTTTATCCGAAAAAGGTATGACACTTGACGAAGAAAAATTCAAGGAATGTATGAACGAGCAGCGTGAAAAAGCCAGAAATGCTCGCAAAGCATCTGACGGTGAAAGCTGGAAGAGTGACGGAATTGCCTTTGACAATATCCCCTCAACAGAATTTTTAGGTTATACAAGCAACAATACTACCGCTACAGTTCTTGACATTGTAAGTGAGGGTGAACACGTTGGCAGTATTGCCGAGGGCGCTAATGCTATTATTGTTCTTGATAAAACCGTTTGCTATGCTGAAAGCGGCGGTCAGGTTGGTGACATCGGTGTTGTTACTGTTGGTGATTCCGTGTTCGAAGTTAGCGATACAAAAAAGACCGCTGACGGCATCTTTACCCACAGCGGCAAATTGGTAAAAGGCTCTCTTTCTGTAGGTGACAGTGGTGAGGTTGCAATTAATGTTGTTCGTAGAAACGCAATTCGTCGTAACCATACAGCCGCCCACCTTTTGCAGGCAGGTCTGCGCTCTGTTCTCGGAACTCACGTTGAGCAGGCCGGTCAGTTGGTTAACGAAAAAACTGTACGTTTTGACTTTACCCACTTCTCTGCCCTCACTGCCGATGAAATTTCACAGGTTGAGGCATTCGTTAACAATGCAATTCTTGATGGTATTACGGTAGTGAACGAAGAAATGCCTATAGCAGAAGCAAAAAAGCTTGGCGCTATGGCATTATTTGGCGAAAAATACGGAGAGGTTGTGCGTGTTGTTGCCGCCGCTGATAAATCAATTGAGCTTTGCGGAGGTACTCACGTTGATAACACTGCAAAAATCGGTCTTTTCCACATTGTTTCTGAATCAAGCGTTGCCGCAGGCGTAAGAAGAATTGAGGCTGTTACAGGTCTTGGTGTTATGAACATTATTTATAACAATGCTTCTCTTATGAACGAAACCGCAGTTACGCTTAAAGCACAAAATGCAAATGAAATTGCAAAGCGCTCTGCCGCTGTTATGAATGAGCTTAAAGAAACAAAGCAGGCTCTCCAAAAAGCAGAAGCAAAGCTTGCAGGCTCTAAAATTGATGATATTCTTAACTCTGCCGTTGCAATCGGCTCTGTTAAGGTTGCTACCGCCCGTCTTGACGGTACGGATGCGAACGAGCTTCGCCAAATGACCGATAAGGTAAAAGCGGAAAATGAAGATTTTATAATTGTTTTAGCCGCTGTTAACGGTGATAAGCTTACCTTCTGTGCGGCGTGCGGTAAAAAAGCTATTGAAAGCGGCGCACATGCCGGCAATTTAGTACGTGAAATTGCTAAAATTTGCGGCGGTAACGGCGGTGGCAAGCCTGACAGCGCAATGGCAGGCGGCAAGGACACCGCAAAGGTTGATGAGGCTTTAAATGCCGCTTGCGACATAATTAAATCACAGATAGGAGCATAAAAATGGCTGATTGTTTGTTTTGTAAAATTGTTGCGGGCGATATCCCCTCAACCAAAATCTTTGAAGATGAATATGTTTATGCTTTTGCCGACATTGACCCCCAAGCCCCTTTTCACGCAATTATAATCCCTAAAGAGCATATTTCCTCTGCTGACGAAATAACCTCGGAAAACAGTTTTTTGATTGGTAAGGTTTTTGAAGCAGTTGCAAAAATTTCAAAGCAGGAAAATTTCCAAAACGGCTACCGAGTTGTAAATAACTGCGGTGAGGACGGCGGACAGACGGTTCATCACATTCATTTTCATCTACTTGCCCGTCGTAATCTTCAGTGGCCTCCCGGTTGATTGGTGTTTGCAATATTAAAATTTAAGAAAGTGTGATATTAATGTCCAATTATTATACAATGAAGATTGCAGGTCTTGAAAGAAGCCTTGAAAAATTCCCTGTCAACGATAAGCTTGATATTGCCGCCTTTATAATTTTCGGTGATGTTGAATTGACCGTTAAAGGCTGTGAAGAATTGCTTAAAACGGTGCCGCAATTTGATGTTATCATCACTCCCGAGGCAAAAAGCATACCGATTGCTTATGAAATGGCGAGACAGTCTGGCAAACCTTACATAATCGCACGTAAGGGTGTTAAGGTTTATATGCGTAATCCTTTGGAGGTTTCTGTTACCTCTATCACAACACAAAATGAGCAAAGGCTTTACCTTGGTGAAACAGAAGTAAATATGATAAAGGGTAAGCGAGTGCTTATTGTTGACGATGTCATAAGTACAGGTGAATCGCTTGCCGCAGTGCGAACGCTTCTTGAAAAAGCGGGAGCTACCGAAGCTGCCGCCTGCGCGTTTTTAGCAGAGGGTGATGCCGCTAAACGCGGTGATATTATCTTCCTTGAGGAATTACCTCTATTCTTTAAATAATAGCAAAAAAGCAGGGTTTATCCCCTGCTTTTTATTATTTTATTTCAATATCCTTAACTTGGTCATAAACTTCACGCATAGCCTGCTCAAATTTTTCCCAACGGTTTGGATTATCTTTCTGTAATAAAATATCCAAACCTTTATGATGTCTCGACCAGGTTTTATATGTATAACATGAAATACCGCCGGGATTTTCATCCTCAAGCAAAACCTTGGTAAGTCCCTTTAAATGAGCTGTGCAATAATCCTCATCAGCAAAAATGCCTGCCCAAGTGTATGGTGTATAGGTACAAGGATAAACCCAAAGTTTTGCATTTTTATTGATAACTCTATCCCTTAAAACCTTATTAAAATACTTATAATAAGTTTCCGTTGAATCAACACCGGGGTATTTTTCGCCCAAAGATTTGATTTTTTCTGTTTGTGCCTCAGTATATGGGGTGCGGAAGTCATAACCGTAGGAATCAAAACCGATATCGGTCAAATACTCGGTTGCAAATTCCTGTAAAACAGTATTACCGTCAGGGTCTTGCATATTGCCTTTCATACCAACAAGCTCATAAACAGAAAAAACAGGACCGTTCCTAAGACCGTATTCATTGTAAAGAGCCTTTGTCATATCGTAAAGGTCTTGATTGGTGTGCTTTTGGTTAAGCAGTGGTTCATCCCAATGGAAGCCAACCACGCAGTCAAAAACTTCTTTTTCCTTCATCATATTGACTTTGCGTTCAACCACCTTCATATATTCTGAAAGAGATTGCTCGCAGCTTAAAAACGGATTGAGTGTCAACCATACCTGACTGCCGTTTTCCATTGCTTTTTGAGCGCCGCCTATAACACCCGACATTGTAGAGGAATCAGCCGCCAAAATAAAGGAATTAACAAGTCCCCTATCTGCAAACCAATCGAACTCTTCATAGGTGGTCCAACGTGGGTCTAAATGGTAAATATTTAAACCTACTTTATTTTTTGCATTGTAAGAATTATTGCTCATTTTTAATACCTCCGCACAAAAAAGTTTTTTAAAATACTAAATAATAGCAATTTTTTCTAATCAAATTATACAATACTAATATCCCTTTGTAAACGAATATTTTGTTGCAACTTTTTGAATTAATGTTGCAAAGACGGCTATTCATCAATATAACTCTGTACCAATTCAAGAGCATCATTAATATGAGGACAAAAATTTTCTTTACCAATTATATCAACAAAACCGGATTTTTGCATTATTGAGAAAGGTTGCTCGTTAACGTGTGAAAAAATGAGCTTAACACCGCTTGCATTACATTTTTTGTTAAGACCCTCCAAAGAGTTCATAGCAGTTGAGTCAAGGGCTACAACCCCTCTCATACGAACTATAATGTACTTGGTCTTTTTGTCGATAATAACATCAAGAATCTTATCCGCCGAGCCGAAAAACAGCGGACCGTTAACCTCAAGCACCTTAAGCTCGGGGGGCAAAACAGCCCCGTCCTCAATATCGTTATCCCAAATTTTAATCTCGGTTTTGTCACTCATACGCTTCATAAATAAAATTAATGTTAAAATCATACCTGCTTCAATAGCTACCACCAAATCAAATATAACGGTAAGCGCAAAGGTAATTACTGCAACAATTATATCGCTTTTTGGAGCTGTGGTAATTATGCGTTTAAATCTGCGCCACTCGCTCATATTATAGGCAACCATAAACAGTATTGCTGCTATTGCAGGCATAGGAATTAATCCTGCGTATGGCATAAACAGTAACAAAACCAGCAAAAGCACGATTGCGTGAACAATACCTGCAATCGGTGTTCTGCCGCCATTCTTCGCATTTGCCGCTGTTCGGGCAATTGCTCCGGTAGCCGGAATACCGCCAAACATTACAGAGCCGATGTTGGCAACACCTTGAGCAACAAGTTCCGCATTTGAGTTGTGTTTGGAATTTACCATATTATCAGCAACAACGCAGGAAAGCAGAGATTCTATTGCCGCTAAAATTGCAATTGTAAAAGCATCGGGTAAAAGCTCACCCACCTTATTTAAACTGAAATCAATTGCGCCAAAATCAACACTAGGCAATCCCATTGGTATATCATATAGCTCACCAATAGTGTAAACACCACTATCAAGCCCCGGTATAAATTTAACCATAAGCGCACCGACAATAACCGCTATAAGTGACGGAGGCACTCTTTTTTCAAATTTGGGGTAGATTATAAGAATTGCGAGACAAACCGCACCCACAAGTAAGGCTTGCCAGCTAAAGGTTCCGAGAGCATCAATATTTGCCTCAATTTTTTCAATGGTTTCAATAGGCTTTACACCCTTTTCGTATGTAAGGCCTAAAAAGTCCTTAATTTGTCCTATAAGGATGGTCACCGCAATACCTGCAGTAAAACCGGTGGTTATAGTATAGGGTATGTACTTAATGAGTCCACCAAGTTTAAAAACACCCATAAGAATGAGCATTATTCCTGCCATAACAGTGGCAATACAAAGCCCCGACATACCTTGAGCGGCAACAATTCCTGCAACAACAGTGGCAAATGCCGCAGTAGGACCTGCAATCTGCACACGGCTTCCGCCCAAAAAGGAAACAATGAAGCCTGCCGCAATTGCGGTATAAATTCCGCAGGCGGGATCTACTCCCGAAGCTATGGCTAATGCGATTGAAAGCGGCAAAGCAATTATTGCAACA
>JAZQKT010000012.1:0-11504 GCA_045542295.1 Acutalibacteraceae bacterium | reverse complement strand
CCCCTCCTTTCATTTAGGAGGGAAAAGTGCCCCTCCTTAGTAAAGAAGGGCTAACCGCCTACCGTTATGGTAGCCTCTAAGGGTGCGAAGCACCGTTACTATAATACAACTTTCGACACTATTTGTCAATCGCACATCGGTGCTTCAAAGTTGCTGACGACAGTACTTTCCTTGATGTTTACGAACACAACTTTACATATCTCTACATAACTTTTAGAAAAATAATTTTAATTTTTTAGATATGATGAAAGCGCCGTGCAAACTGCACGGCGCTTGATCTTTAGTCTATCATAGTGACTTTTCTTTGCAAATTTCTTTGTGAAAATTGGCGTAGTTATTGGCGTAGTGGCGTGGTTTTTCAAGACTCCAAATCACTCCAAATCCGCATAACTACTGGTTTTTTCTGAACTGTATTAGTCCAACGGCTTCATTGTGGGGAAGAGGATTACTTCTCTTATAGTGTCGCAATTGGTGAGCATCATTACTACTCGGTCAACACCGATACCCATACCGCCTGTTGGGGGCATACCGTATTCCATAGCGGTGAGGAAATCCTCATCAAGCATTTCAGCCTCATCGTCACCGCGGTCACGTAGTTCTAACTGCTTCATAAAGCGCTCACGCTGTACAATGGGGTCATTAAGCTCTGAATATGCGTTGGCAAGCTCGCTGTGGCAGACAAAAAGTTCAAAACGCTCGGTAAGTCTCGGGTCTTCGGGGGATGCCTTTGTAAGGGGAGATACCTCTACGGGATACATTGTAATAAATGTGGGTTGAATGAGTTTTTCTTCAACCTTTTGGTCAAAGCAAGCATAAAGCGCATTGCCCCAAGTCTTATCTGCTGTATCAGCAAGCTCAACACCGATTGCCTTTGCAGCGGCTACAGCCTCGGCATCGTCAGTAATAGCGGCGAAATCTATGCCGGCATATTCTTTAACTGCATCAACCATTGTGAGTCTGCGCCAACCGGGCGTAAGGTTGATGGTTTCACCTTGCCATTCTACCTCATAAGTGCCTAAAATTTCTTTTGCGGCACCCGAAATAATACCCTCGGCAATATCCATCATATCGTGAAAATCAGCATAAGCCTGATAAAGCTCAATACTTGTGAATTCGGGGTTGTGCTTTGTGTCCATACCTTCATTTCTGAAAATTCTGCCGATTTCATAAACCCTGTCCATACCGCCTACGATAAGACGTTTTAAGGGGAGCTCGGTAGCTATTCTCATATACATATCAAGGTCAAGAGTATTGTGATGTGTTATGAACGGACGTGCAGATGCACCGCCTGCAATCGTGTTAAGTACGGGGGTCTCAACCTCAATATAATCCATATCGTCAAGATATTTTCTCATAAACTTAATGAACTGTGAGCGAATAACAAAATTACGCTTAACATTGTCGTTCATTATAAGGTCAACGTATCTTTGACGGAAACGCAAATCGTTATTAGTAAGACCGTGGAACTTTTCGGGCAGGGGAATGAGGGACTTTGACAAAAGGGTTATTGAGGTTGCGTGAACCGAGATTTCACCGGTTTGGGTTTTGAATACCGCACCCTCAACGCCGATAATATCACCGATATCCCACTTTTTGAAAGCGGCATAAACATCCTCACCAACATCATCACGACGAACATAAAGCTGGATTTTTCCGCTTGTATCCTTAAGACCTACAAAGCTTGCTTTACCCATGATTCTGCGAGCGATAATTCTACCTGCTATAGTTACGGTTTTGCCCTCTAATTCCTCAAAGTTGTTTTTGATATTAGAGGAATCATTATCAAAGTTAAATTTAGTGATTTTATAAGGGTCATTTCCTGCTTCCTTCATTGCTGAAAGCTTTTCACGACGGAGTCTTAAAATTTCGTTAAGATCCTGTTCCTTGGGTTGATTATTTACATTATTTTCAGACATTTTAACCGTTCCTTTTAATTGGATTATTTTGAAATTTCAACAATTTTAAGCTTAAATTCGCCGCCGGGAGCTTCTACAATAACCTCATCGCCAAGCTTTTTGCCAAGCAAAGCTTTGCCAACGGGGGATTCGTCAGAAATCTTTCCCGAACGGGGATCAGCCTCTTGAGAGCCGACAACACGGTAAACAGATTCGTCACCATATTCTTCGTCAAGCACCTTTACTTTAACACCAATAACAACAGTTTTTGCTTTTCCTTTAACATCTTCAATAATTTCAATATTTTTGAGCATAGCCTCGATTTCAACTATGCGGGCTTCGATTTTAGCCTGTTCATTTTTTGCTTCATCGTATTCGCTGTTTTCGGAAAGGTCACCGTAGCCACGGGCTATTTTGATTTTTTCTGCAATGTCAGAACGACCTTCGGTTTTAAGAGTTTCTAACTCATCCTGGAGCTTTTTGAGACCATCTTCTGTGATTTTAACAGTTTTAGCCATGTGAAAATACCTCTTTCAAATATTTTTTAAACCAAAAGGGGAATATTGAATACATACAAAGAGTATTATATAATTTTTCTTACCCTTTGTCAAGATTAAGTTATGGCTTGACAAAAGATATAAATGATAATATATTATATGTGTCAAGAGAAAAAATATTTTGGCATTTATAGGTTAGTTTTTTATAAGGAGAATGAAATGAAAAATAAGATTTTGATTTGGTCTGTAAGTATTGCAGTTTCAGTTGCAGTTGTGATTTTGGTTGTTTTGGGCATATTCTTTTTTGTCGGAGGAAAAACAAAGTCACAGGACAATTCATCAAACAAGCTGACTATATCCGCGGCTTCTGCAGAAGCTAAATTAAATCAAACGGTTGAAATACCTGTTAAAATTTCTCAAAATCCCGGAATTATGGCTTTAATCGTTGACTTTCAATTTGATTCAAGCATATTGCAATATATGGGATATAACGAGGGTAAGGTTTTTAAGGATTGTGAAATAGTCGAGAAAGAAGGAGTTTTAACTCTTATTTGCGAAGATGATGCTGATGTTAAAGCTGACGGTGAGTTGATTACCCTTAAGTTTAAGGTTAAAAGCGATTCTGCCAAAGAAACAGCTTTAAAGGTTGTGGTTGCTGATAACAGTATATGCAATTTTAATGAAGAATTAATTGCCGGAGTCGGTCAAGACGGAAAAATAAAAATCAAATAAACAGCAATCGTACAGCCTGTCTGTAAGCCTATTTTTTTAGGTTTGCAGGCGGGCTTTTTTTATTTTAAAAAATTTTTAGCCTTTTTTTAAAAAAAACTTGATTTTTATGCAAAAAGGGCTTATAATACAAAATAAGTGGTGAAAAGTGTAGCAAAAAACCATTAAAGTGTATCGAAGTGGTGGATTTGGAGGTGGAAATCGTGCTTTTTGGTGGTTTTGATCATAAGATAGATAAAAAGGGCAGGGTTTTCATTCCGTCTACATTCAGAGAAGAGCTTGGCGAAAGCTTTATTATATGTAAAGGTATATACGGTAAAAAATGTCTTTGCGTTTATTCAAAGGATGAGTGGAGCCGGCTTGTTGAAAGGATAGGTACTCTCCCGGGCACAAAGTCAAGCACGGTTAAACGTTTTTTGTATGACGGTGCATTTAATGTTGAGTTTGACACGCAGGGCAGAATTCTTGTTCCGCCCACTCTTCGTGAATATGCAGGCTTCAATTGTGATGTGCATATTATAGGTATGGACACCAATCTTGAAATTTGGGATTCAGCACTTTGGACTGATGAAAACGAACAGAACACGCTTGAATCGATTTCAGCTGTTATGGAAGAGCTTAACTTTTAATTATGAAATTTGAGCATAAATCGGTTATGCTTTGGGAAACGATAGATTCCCTTAACATTAAGCCCGATGGTATATATGTGGATGGTACTGCCGGCGGTGCTGGACATTCGTCGGAAATAGCCAAAAGATTAAAAAGCGGAATGCTTTTTGCGCTTGACCGTGACCCCGATGCTGTAGCGGTTGCAACCGAGAGACTTTCGGGACTCCCGGCAAAGGTTATTAAAACCAATTTCAGCGCTATGAAGGAAGTGCTTCTTGAAGAGGGCGTAAATCAGGTTGATGGAATACTCCTGGATTTGGGGGTATCATCATACCAGCTTGATACTGCGGAGCGAGGTTTTTCTTATCACAAGGATGCGCCGCTTGATATGCGAATGAGCAAAAGCGGAATAACCGCCGCAGATATTGTCAATACTTTTACCGCTAAAGAATTAAGTGATATTTTCTTCCGTTTCGGTGAAGAAAAATGGAGCCTTAGAATTGCCGATAAAATTGTAGCGGCAAGGGAAAAGGAAAAAATAAATTCAACCGCCACGTTGGCTGAAATTATTGCGTCAGCAGTGCCGGCGGCCGCAAGGCGTGACGGTCACCCTGCCAGGAAATGCTTTCAAGCCTTAAGAATTGCCGTTAACGGTGAGCTTGATGCCTTGGCCGAAGCTCTTGATAAATGCTTTGATATGCTAAAACCGGGCGGTGTAATGGCAATTATAACCTTTCATTCTTTAGAGGACAGAATGGTAAAGCAAAAGTTTAAAGAATATTGTACGGGCTGCACCTGCCCGCCAGATTTCCCGATTTGCGTTTGCGGAAAAACACCAAAGGGCAAGCTTCAAAACCGCAAGCCAATCGAACCCTCGGCAGAGGAGCTTAGCGAAAATCCCCGCAGCAGAAGTGCAAAACTAAGGGTAATTATTAAAAATTAATGATTTTAAAAAATAAGGAGCAGTACAATGGATAATCTTAAGTATTACAATGAAAGTCTGGCTTATGACTTTGAAATGTTTATGCCCAAAACCAATACGGCACCCAAGAAAAAAGATAATATTGTAGTTATGCCTAAAGCTGCTGCTCAATCAAAAAAGCGCAGAGCTGCCGCTACAAAACATCTTTCGGCACCGGTTGCATTGCTTATGTGTGCAGTTTTTGCCCTTGCTGGTCTTTGCGGTAATATTGCGTTAAGACTTCAAATAAATGAAGTTAATGATGAAATCAATAATGTAAAATCAGCTATTGCAGAGCTTGACAGCGAGCAGGTTTGCCTTGAGGTTGAAATGCAGAGGAGAATTTCCTTTTCTAATTTGGAGCTTGAGGCTGTTAGACTGGGTATGAAAAAGCCCGACAAGGAAAGTGTGACTTACATTAGGGTGAACGATAAAAATGCCGCTAAAACCGCTGACGGCAGTTTTGTATCCGAGCAGTAATAAAGCGGTGGTATAATTAAATATAATTACAAAGTAAACGCCTTACGAGAGTTGATTTTTTCGACTCTCGTATTCGGGTATATAAGTAATGTGAATTTTTGTGTTGGAGGAAGCTTGAAATGGCCGCTAAACCCGGAAAACAGATGATTGTTCGTACAGTTGCTGTAATGTTAGTGCTTATAATTGCTATGTCTGCAGTGTCGGGCTATAGACTTTTTAATATAATGATTATCAACGGCGAAAAATTTCAAAATGATGCTTCCGAACAACAACTGTATGACAGTCTTATAACCGCCCCCAGAGGCGATATTTATGATTGCAATATGCAAACTCTTGCCACAAGCTCAACGGCATGGACGGTTTACATAACACCTAACGGAATAGTAAAGTTGGACGATGCAAACAAAAAAGAAACCATTAGAAAGGTTATTGCAGAGAATTTAAGCGAAATTCTTGAGCTTGAGTATGATTGGGTTTATGAAAACACTGTAAAGCAATCTTATTATGTTGTAGTAAAGAAAAAAATCGATAAGCCTGTTGCGGATAAGGTGAGAAAATTCTTGGCTGATGAACAGTACAAGGATTTAGAGCTTGTAAAATATGTAGGTCTTGATGAAACCACTAAAAGATATTACCCAAACGATAGCTTGGCATCGGTTGTTTTGGGCTTTGTAGGCTCTGATGACCAGGGTCTTGCGGGAATTGAAAGCTATTACGATAATGAGCTTACGGGTATAGCAGGCAGAGTTGTTGCGGCAAAGGATGCGGCGGGAACCGATATGCCGCTTACCTATGAAAGGGTAGAGGAAGCAACAAAGGGTAAGAATTTGGTTTTAACACTTGATTCATATATACAGTACACTGCTGAAAAATATCTTGATATGGCTATCGCTGAAAATAAGATAGCAGAGCGCGGTGCGGCTGTTGTAATGAATGTTAAAACGGGTGCAATTCTCGCTATGGCGGTTAAGGGGGATTTTAACCCTAATGACCCGTTTACTCTTTGCGAAGCAGATAAAAAGAAAATTGAAGAGCTTGAGAATGATGAAGAAAAATCAAAGCTTAACAGTGAGCTTTTGAACCGTCAGTGGCGTAATAAAGCGGTTTCGGACACTTATGAGCCGGGCTCGGTTTTTAAGCTTATTACAGCGGCAGCGGCTCTTGAAGAAAATCTTATAAACAAAAGCAATACATTTTTTTGTAACGGTTCAACTACGGTTGCAGGCAGGGGATATGACTGTCACAAGCTTTCGGGTCACGGAACACAAACCTTGGCACAAGCGGTTTCAAATTCCTGCAACCCTGCTTTTATAACCATAGGTCAGCTTGTAGGTGTTAATACATTTTCAAAATACTTCCAAGCCTTTGGCTTTGGTGAAAAAACAGGAATTGACCTTCCGGGCGAAGCAATGTCTACCTATCATTCAAAGGAAAAAATGGGTCCCGTGGAGCTTTCTTCATCCTCCTTCGGTCAAACCTTTAATGTAACACCTATACAGCTTATATCAGCTGTTTCGGCTTGTGTTAACGGCGGTTACCTTGTTCAACCGCATTTGGTTGCTAAAATGACCGACGAAAACGGAAAGGTTATTAAATCAGCAAGCACAGGCTATAAGCGCCAGGTTATTTCTAAAAAAACCTCCGATACATTGCGTGAGCTTATGGAGTATGTTGCTGAAAACGGAGCGAAAAACTCTTTGGTTCCGGGCTACAGAATAGGCTCAAAGACAGGTACTTCACAAAAGGTTTCAAAAATTTTGGCAACAGGCGACAGTTATTTGTATATAGGCTCTTGCGTTACCGTAGCACCTATTGATGATCCGGAAATTGCGGTACTTGTAATGCTTGATGAGCCTAAAGGTGATAAGTACTACGGCGGTATAATTTCAGCACCTGTAAATTCAAGGATTATGACCGATGTTCTTCCGTATCTTGGATATGAGGCAAGCTACAGTGAAGAGGAGCTTAAAAACCTAACAATAAGCGTACCCGAGGTTGTAGGAATGAATCTTGATGCCGCCAAGCAAAAAATCAGCGGCGCAAGGCTCCAATATCAGGTTGTAGGTTCGGGTGAAACTATATTAAGACAGTTGCCCGAGGCCGGAAATCAGGTAAATACAGGCGGTGTAATTATTCTCTATACAGATGAAACAACAGATAAGTCTGTAACCGTTCCTAATATGATAGGACTCACCGTCACAGAGGCAAATAAAGCTGCCGCAATGGCAGGAATTAATATTGAATTTTCGGGTAATACAAGTTCAAGCGGACTTAAATCTTATAACCAAAGCATTGAGGCAGGTCAAACTGTTGATGCAGGTACTATAGTAACTGTTTACTTCAGAGACGATACGGTTGTTGATAGATAAAGGGTGATTTTCAATGAAACTCATAAACTTAATTAAATGTGAAGAAAGATTCGCTGATATTGAAATTACAGGTGTTACTTGTGATTCACGTGCTGTAAAGGAAGGCTATATATTCGTATGTATAAACGGCTTTACAAGTGACGGTCACAAATTCGCACCTGCGGCTTTAGAAAAGGGCGCAGCAATTATTGTTGCGGAGCATGACCTTGGAATTGACAATCAGATTATCGTAGGTGATTCACACGCCGCCTATGCTGATATTTGTGCGAATTGGTTTTCAAATCCTGCAAAGTCTTTAAAGCTTATAGGTGTTACCGGTACAAACGGAAAGACATCTGTGACATATATGCTTAAAAAGATTTTAGAGGCCGCAGGTCATAAGGTTGGTCTTATTGGTACAATTCAAAATATGATTTGCGATGAAATCATAGCAACAGAAAATACCACACCAAACGCTTATGATTTGAATTCGCTTTTTGCACTTATGAAGGCGAAGGGCTGTACCTATGTAATAATGGAGGTTTCATCCCACGCACTTGACCAGTGCAGAGTGTATAACCTCGATTTTGAGGTTGCAATGTTTACAAACCTCACGCAGGATCATCTTGACTATCACAAAACAATGGAGAATTATCTTGCGGCAAAGAAAAAGCTGTTTAAAATGTGTAAAACAGCCGTTGTTAATATAGACGATGAATACGCAGAGCAACTGATTTCGGGGCTTGATTGCAAGGTCGTAACATATTCAACGGGCGATAATTCAACCTATAGCGCAAAGGCTGTTCAGTATAAGCCCACGGGTGTTGACTATGAATTTGTAAGTGATACGGATATTTGTCATATTAAGGTTAATACGGGCGGTAAATTTACTGTTTACAACTCAATTTGTGCCGCCGCTTGTGCGGTAGAATTAGGGTTCCCGATAAAAGAGGTGGCTTATGCTATTGCGGAGCTTCCGGGTGTAAAGGGTAGAGCAGAGGTTGTGCCTTGTGACCGTGATTTTACAATAATTATCGACTATGCCCATACTCCGGACGGTTTAAAGAATATTTTAAGCACCTTCCGTGAGTGTGAAAAAAACCGTCTTACTGTAGTTTTCGGTTGCGGCGGTGACCGCGATAAAACAAAGCGACCCATTATGGGTAGTGTTGCGGCAAGATATGCTGATTTTGTTATAGTTACAAGCGATAACCCGCGCAGTGAGGAGCCGTCAGAGATTATAAAGGATATACTTGTAGGTATGGACGGAACACCAACTCCTTATAAGGTTATAGAAAACCGCATTGAGGCTATAAAATATGCAGTTGCAACCGCAAGGAAAGATGATATAATAGTATTGGCAGGCAAGGGCCACGAAACCTATCAGATTTTAAAGGATGGTACAATCCACCTTGATGAGCGTGAGGTTGTGGCAGAAGCTTTGTCAGATAATACTTGGGAGTGAAAAAGCAATGGATATTTCTTCAATAATTGCGGCTTTGGTAGCTTTTGTATTTACCGCTTTATCGGGTTATATTGTAATTCCTTATTTAAGAAAGCTTAAATTTGGGCAAACTATACTTGATATCGGTCCTAAATGGCATAAGGAAAAGCAGGGAACGCCTACAATGGGCGGTATTATGATGGTTGGCGGTGTGATTTTAGGATTGGCAGCAGCCTTTTCCTTTGCCGCAATAGCCGATAAGAGCTTTGCAAAAGAGCTTGAAAACAGTCATCGCTTTACAAATTTCATAGCAGGCGTGGTTATGGCGCTTCTTATGTCCTTTGTCGGCTTTATGGATGATTATATAAAGGTTGTTAAAAAACGAAATTTAGGGCTAACGGCAAGGCAAAAAACGCTGATGCAGCTTCTTATTGCGGCAGGCTATTTGCTTACCCTTTATTTAGGCGGAATGCGTACAACCAGCATACCGTTTTTGCATAATGTTGACTTAACCCACGGCTTTGGTTTGCTTTTCTGGCCTATTGCTCTTATGTTTATTTACGGCTTTACAAACGCAGTAAACCTTACCGACGGTATTGACGGGCTTGCTTCATCCGTTACACTGGTCGTTTCGTGTGCGTTTATGTTTTTGGCAGGTTATCTGAATATTAGTTCTTATAATGTAACTGCGGCAGCTTTGGCAGGTGCATGTGCCGGATTTATTTGTTGGAACGCAAAGCCCGCAAAGGTGTTTATGGGCGATACAGGCTCAATGTTCTTGGGCGGTATGGTTGTTGCTGTTTCTTTTGGAATTGAGCGCCCCGTTTTACTCATTTTTGCAGGCTGCACATATTTCCTTGAGGCAATTTCGGATATTATTCAGGTTGCGTATTATAAGAAAACCAAAAAACGTTTCTTTAAAATGGCTCCGCTTCATCATCACTTTGAAATGTGCGGTTGGTCGGAACAAAAAATTGTCTTTGTTTTTTCAGCAATTGCATTTATCGGTTGCGTAATAGCTACGCTTCCTGTAATATTACAACTTTAATTTTTGGAGGCAGAATATGGCCGGTAACAAGATAAAAAAACGTAAAAATGATTCGGATTACGGAAAAATGGACATTGTCTTTTTGTCTTTAATCTTAATACTTTTAACTGTTGGTCTTGTTATGCTGTTTTCTGCAAGCTATGCCTTTTCGCTTGAATATTATAAAAACAGTTATAAATTTATAAGCCGTCAGGCGCTTTTTGGCGCTCTCGGTATAGCGGTAATGCTTGGTATTTCTAAAATCGATTATCATTTTTGGCGCAAATTTGCGTGGGTAATTTATTTGATTTCGCTTTTAATGCTTGTAATACTGCTGATTTTTCCGCCTATGGTGGAGGGGATGGACGTTAAACGTTGGATAGTTATAGGTCCTCTAAATTTCCAGCCCTCGGAGATTGCAAAGTTTGCAATAATTTTGCTCTTTTCTTCACTTATTGCGGCAAATTATAAGCAAATGAAAAGTCTTTCCTTTGTATGCTTTTTGGTTGGACTTTTAGGCGTTACATGCCTGCTTGTTGTAGCAGAACCGCATCTTTCGGCAACAGTTCTCCTTTTTGCAATAGGTGTGGTGCTGATTATTGTGGGCGGACTTGCCAAAAAGTACATTTTCGGCGGTTTAATTGTCGGTGCTGTGGGTGCAATTGTATTCGCTTTTTCGGGAGCTATAAGCTATGTTTCGGACCGTTTGCAGTATTGGATTGACCCTTGGTCCGATGCTACAGGTAAAGGCTTTCAAACCATTCAGTCGCTTTTGGCAATAGGCTCGGGCGGAATTTTAGGCAGAGGAATAGGTCAATCAAGACAAAAATATCTTTATCTTCCCGAACCTCATAATGATTTCATTTTTTCAATAGTTTGTGAAGAATTGGGACTTATTGGTGCGTTGTTTGTAGTTCTTCTGTTTTGCTTGCTTGTATGGCGCGGCTTTACAATTGCAATGCATGCTTCAGATAAATTCGGTGCGCTTATGGCAATTGGTCTTACGTTTCAGGTAGGACTCCAGGCTATGCTTAATATATGGGTTGTTACCAACACCATTCCAAATACGGGTATCAGCCTTCCTTTCTTCAGCTATGGCGGTACTTCGCTCGTAATTTTGCTGGCTGAAATGGGAATAGTGCTATCGGTGTCACGTGGGTCAGATTTACAAAAAACTTAAAAAAGGGGAAACAAATATGCATATTTTGTTTGCAGGCGGCGGCACAGCAGGACATATTAACCCTGCGTTAGCGGTTGCAGGTTATATAAAGGAACGCCATCCCGATGCGGTTATAAGCTATATCGGCACTGCCGAAAAGCTTGAAGCACGTTTAGTTCCCGAAAAGGGTTATGATTTTTATACAATAGACGTTGCCGGTTTTCAGCGCAAGCTGACTCCTCAAAATATTGTTAAGAATATTTCTGCGGTAAAAAAGGCGTTTGTTTCCTCAAAGGATTCAAGAAAATATTTGCAACAGCTAAAGCCCGATATTGTTGTAGGTACGGGAGGTTAT
>JAZQKT010000011.1:0-6576 GCA_045542295.1 Acutalibacteraceae bacterium | reverse complement strand
AATACCGATAAAATTAAGCTTGAGGACTTTAAAAAGCTCAATATCTTCGGGGACGAAAAAATCCCCTATGTTGAAAACGGTTTTTTCCTCAATTACGATAAAATAGGAAACCATCCCTATCACCATGCCGGTATGATTTACGTGCAGGAGCCTGCCGCTATGGCACCGGCAGAGTGTGTTGAAATTGACCCCGAATGGACGGTGCTTGATATGTGTGCCGCACCGGGCGGGAAAAGCAGTCAGCTTAAAAATAAGCTTAAAAACGGTATTTTAGTATCTAATGAAATAATACCCTCTCGCTGCAAAATTCTTACAGGCAATATTGAGCGATTGGGACTTTTTAACACTGTTACTACTTGTATGGATACCTCACGCCTTGCAAAGGCATTCCCTAAAGCCTTTGACCTTATAATGGTGGATGCCCCCTGCTCCGGCGAAGGAATGTTCCGCAAGGAAGAGGCGGCAATAGAAGAATGGAGCACCGAAAATGTGCTGAAATGTGTCGAAAGGCAGGCAGAGATACTTGAAAACGCAGTGGCTTGTCTTAAGGACGGCGGTATTATAATTTACGCTACCTGCACCTTCTCTCTAGAAGAAAACGAAATGACGATTGACTCCTTTTTACAAAAACACCCCGAATTTCAGATTTGTGAGGTAAAAGAGACTGTACGTCAAAACAGCTCGGACGGGATCCGCTTTAACGGCTGTAAAACCGAAAACATCAATTTTACACGCAGATTTTACCCCCACAAGCAAAGGGGCGAGGGTCAGTTTATGGCAGTGCTAAAAAATAACTGTGAGTCGTCTTTTTCAAAGCCCTATAACCGTATGAAGCCACTAACTGACAAAACAGTAACCGATTTTCTCTCTAAAACGTTAACCGAATATAATGCTGAAAATGTTATTCTATATAACGGAACGCCCGTTTATTTCACACCCGATTTTGAAATCAAAAACGCAACCGTTTTCAGCCATGGAATAACAATCGGTGAAATTCGCAAGAATTACATTCAGCCGCACCACCAGTTTTTTATGGCAATGGGCAAATATTTCAAGCGCAAAATTGAGCTTGCACCCGACAGCCAAGAGGTGAAAAAATATCTTCATGGTGAGGAAATCCCTGCTTCTTCCTGTGAGGACGGCTGGGCGGTCGTCACTGTGGACGGTTGTGCGCTAGGCGGTGCAAAGGTGGTTGGCGGAATTGCCAAAAACCATTACCCCAAGGGACTGCGAATAAATTATTAAAAGCGATGGCAGAGCTGCAAACTCTGTCATCGCTTTTTATTAATTGTTAAAATATATAAAGCCGTAGCTTTGGAGAATCTCAAAATATTTTGCAAGCCTTTCATAAAGCGGATGTGCCGCCTCGCCGAAATGCTCATCAACAAATTCAGCTATTTTTGAAATATCCTTTTCGCCGTCAATTATGGGCCATACAAAGCTGCCCATTTCATCAAGATGAATATAGCTGATTTTAGGCTTGCCAAAAAGCTTTTGAGCAATTTTATTGAAAAGCCCCTTATTTTCAATCAACAGAGTAACTATTCCGCTCTCATCTGTTGTCCAATCAATATCTGCTCTTCTTGCCGGGCGGTTATCAAGATAATTTTCACATTTTTTGTTTTTAGCCATAATTACTTACTGCGCTTTTTCCAAAGAGTGAATTTAAGAAGAGTAAGAATAATAATACCAAACAGTACCAGACTGCCTATATTCGAAACGGTTGTCGGTATATATTTTGAAAGGTCGATAAGCTCACCTATACCGAATACCGCAAGCAATGCCAAAATTATTCCCACAAGGCCCTCGCCTGCAATCATACCCGAGCAGAACAGAATACCATCATTAACTATAGCATCCTTTTCTTCCTTGTTCTTCTTAAGCTTGTCAAGGCCGAGGCGCACAAGACCGCCAACCATAATGCAGGCATTAAGCTGAACAGGCAAATAAACACCGATTGCAAAGGGAAGAACAGGGATCCCGATAAGCTCAACCACGACCGCGATAAACGCGCCTGTAAATACAAGAGTCCAAGGCAGGTTTCCGCCCATAACACCCTCAACAATAATTTTCATAAGGGCTGCCTGCGGAGCAGGAATTTCTGTGGAACCGAATTTAAAAGCAGTATTAAGAAGATAAAGTGTGCCGCCAATGGCAAGTGCCGATGCCACAACACCTATAATTTCTGCTGTCTGTTGTTTTTTGGGGGTAGCACCCAAGAGATAGCCTGTTTTAAGGTCCTGTGACGTATCACCGGCAATGGCTGAAACAATACAGATAATCGAGCCTATTGCTATTGCACTGTGCATACCGGCATACCCCGAGCTACCCGTAAACTTTAAAACAAGTGTTGCAATCAAGAGTGTTGCTATAGCCATGCCCGAAACCGGATTGTTACTGCTACCTACAAGACCAACCATTCTTGAGGAAACAGTGGCAAAAAAGAATCCGAAAATAACAATAATTACTGCACCTATAAGATTAACAGGTATTGCAGGAACAAGCCAAACAGCAATTGTTAAAGCTAAAATTGCGCCCAGAACAATTTTCATATTTAAATCCTGTTCAGTTCTAATGTTAGACTTTTCGGAACTGCCGCCAAATCCTTTCATAGCGCCGCCAAAGGTTTTAACAATGAGCGGAAAGGATTTGATAAGGCTTATAATACCGCCTGCAGCCAAAGCACCTGCACCAATATATCTCACATAACCATCCCATATACCTGCGGCACCGCTATCAGCATAAAGCTTACCAACAGTAGCACCATCGCCAAAATGAACAATAAGCGGAATAATTACAAGCCAGCTAAGTACACCGCCTGCGAACATAAACGAGGAAATTCTTGCACCGCAAATATAACCAACGCTCATTACTGCAGGGTAAATTTGAGTGCCTATTTCGCCTGCATAGCCCTTAACACGACCCGAAACCTCGCCTGCAACAAGCTTTAAGCCGTCAATAATAAACTTAAATAATGCGGCAAAGCCCATTCCTGCAAAAACGGTAGACGCGCTTGAACCGCCCTTTTCGCCTGCAAGAATTACCTCGGCACAGGCAGTACCCTCCGGGTATGGCAAAACACCGTGTTCCTTAACAATAAGCGCATTTCTTAACGGCACCATAAAGAAGACGCCCAAAAGACCGCCAATAAGTGCAATAAGTGTTATTTCAAGTATATCGGGCTTTTTCATATTACCCTCGGCCGCCCAAAGAAAGATTGCGGGGAGCGTGAAAATTGCACCTGCAGCCAAGGATTCACCTGCCGAACCTGCAGTCTGCACAATATTACATTCAAGCACAGAATTTCTGCGCATAATCATCCTGATAACGCCCATTGCAATAACCGCAGCAGGAATAGAAGCGGAAACGGTCATTCCGACACGCAGTCCCAAATAAGCATTTGCCGCTCCGAAAATTACAGCAAGCAGTATGCCCACAACTATAGAAGTTACGGTTATTTCCGAAGTGATTTTCTCTGCCGGAACATAGGGTTTAAATTCATTTTTATTTTCCATAATTTCTCCATTCTTTTATTTCTTTTTTCTGTTTTTAAACCAATATATTGTATCACAATGCTGTGATTTTTGCAAGGGTAATCACTTTAAATCCTCAAGCACCTTCAAAACCACCTCATATATGCTTCCCACAGAGGTAATACTAAGCCTTTCCTCTGTTGTATGAATGTCATACATATTAGGTCCGATTGATATGCAGTCCATTCCCTCAATCTTATCTGCAAAAATACCGCACTCAAGTCCTGCATGGATTGCCTCTACTCTCGGCGGATAACCGAATTTATTTTCAAATTCACGTTTGTAAACCTGTTGCAGTTTTGAATTTGCATTAAATTCCCAAGGCGGATATACACCCGATACCTCTGTGCTTAAGGAATTACCGCCAAAAAAGGTTTCCATTTTATCAATTAAAAATTCAAGACACGTTTTTTTGTTACTGCGCAAAGCATACTGAAGTTGTAATTCACTGTCGGTTGTTTTTAAAATCCCCAGATTCAGCGATGTCTCAACCAGTCCGTCAATCTCTGCACTCATTTCCGTTATACCATTTGGAGTACAAACCAACAAATAAATGATTTTATCCTTTAACCTAGGGGTAATTACAGAAAATTCACCGTCTGCGCCTTTTGTTACATCATAATAAAAAGCGGGCTCTCTTGCAGAAATTTCATTTTTCACAGTATCTAAATATCTGTTTGCCACATCGATAAGATTTTCAGCATCCTCGGTACAAAGCAAAATTTCAGCACTTCTTGTAATTGCGTTATCCTTATCACCGCCGTTTACAGATATAATACTAAAGCTATCACACAAATTCTTATTTAAATAATTAAGAATTCTTCCTGCCAAAATATCGGCATTTACCCTGCCCTTATCAATTTCAACACCGGAATGTCCACCCAAAAGACCGTCCAGCTTAATTTTTATCTGCTTGCCGCTTCTGTTTTCACGTTCAAGCGGCAACACCGCACCAAAGCCTGCTCCGCCTGCGCAGGAAACGGTCAAAACATCCTGCTCCTCGGAGTCAATATTTATCATAAGCTTTGATTTCAAAAGGCTCATATCAAGCGCCGCCGCACCCAACATTCCTATTTCCTCATCGGTAGTGAAAACCGCCTCAATAGATGGGTGCTTTAGGTCATCACTCTCAAGAATAGCAAGCATCATTGCATCCGCAATTCCGTTGTCACCGCCCAAGGTTGTGCCGTTTGCGGTCACAAAACCGTCCTTAACAAAAATATCAATACCGTCTTTTTCAAAATCAAGCTCACAGCCATTTTCCTTTTGACAGACCATATCAAGATGTCCCTGCAGTATTACGGAGGGTGAATTCTCATAACCCGCAGTCGCATCCTTATAAATAATAATATTATCAGCCGCATCACGCACAACCTTAAGTGAATGCTTTTCGGCAAAATTCATACAGTAATCCGCAATGCCCTTCATATTTCCGGAGCCCCTTGGAATACTGCTTATTTCTTCAAAATATTTAAAAACATTTCTAGGTTCAAGGTTTAATGTCATTTTATCCTCCATTATTTTTTAACTCTTTTAATACCAAAGATATATTTTGTCGCGGCAGTTACAATCACTATACCAAGTGATAAAGCTACCGCTAATTCAAGCGTATAAACAGCCTTGCTGAAGAAAAGCTCTCTGCTTCCCGAAAGCGCATAGGTTGTGGTGTAATACATTGCTCCGCCCGGGACTAACGGTATTAGGGTAATTATACAGAATGTGCAGGCAGGTGTTTTCATTATTCTTGCCAAAATTTCAGCGTATGCCGTACTGCAAATCGCAACTGAAAAATAGCTCAAGGGTTCGCTCCCGAAAAGATGCTGAAAACCTAAAAACAGTCCCCAAGAAAGCATACCGCCAAATGCCGCCCAAATAAGCTTGCTTCCCCTTATATTAAACAAAAAGCAAAAGCCAAGAGTGCCAAAAAAAGCGGATAAAATTTGAATTATTCCATCGGCAAAACTCATTATATAGCACCTCCGATTAAGAATACGGATATAATATATCCGCAAGCGATTGCAAGCGCCAGCAAAACCGCCTCTATCAAACGCAGTACGCCCGAAATGCTGTCACCTGCAAAAAGGTCTCGCAAGGAATTTGTAAGTCCTACACCGGGAATTAGAGACATAATGTTTCCAATAATAATGTAATCAACACTATCTATTATCCCCAATGTGTTTTTAGAAATCAATGCCACCGAACACGCAAAAAACGAGGCAACAAATCTTATGAAAATTTTGTTTGCATTAATTTTAGTCAGAGCACTTGCAATAATTCCCACCATAAGACCTATTAACAGAGAGACGGCAAGCTCTGTTAAATTTCTCCCACCAAAAAACAGATAAAATGAACCCGATATTATTGTATAGGAAAAAAGTGTGAACCACGAAGTATAGGTTGGTGTTTGCCTTATACTTTTTAGTTCCTCTTCAATCACCGAAAGCTCAAGTGTTTCGGCCGTCATTCTTCTTACAAGGCTATTAAGGCGGTGGACCCTCTCTATATCGGTGTTGATTTGACGAATTCTTCGTGTATGGGTTTTAATTACCCCATCACTACTTTCAACCGACACAATAATGTTCGAGGTTGTTGCAAATATATCAGCTCTTCCCAACTCATAAGCCTTACAAATTCTTATAGCGCTTTCTTCAACGCGGTAAATTTCCGCACCCGATTCCACCATAAGCTCAAGTATTTCCAAGATATAGGATAAGAGTCTATGTGTTTCTGTTTTTAACATCGTATCACCGATTTCAGTTTCAAATTCACAGTTAGTATAACACATAATCGTGACTTGGGCAATAATTTAGAGAAAAGTATTTAATATATTAAATAAAAAGTAAAATAAATTTAAAAAATATCTTGACATTGGCCTTTTGGTGTGGTATATTATTTAGGCGCTTAAAAATGCTGGTGTAGCTCAGTTGGTAGAGCAGCTGATTTGTAATCAGCAGGTCGGGGGTTCGAGTCCGTCCACCAGCTCCATTTTCCCCGAGTCTTTAGCCGGACTCGAAGCCTGAGAGGGTGAGCGGCGTTAAGAAAA
>JAZQKT010000010.1:0-15945 GCA_045542295.1 Acutalibacteraceae bacterium | reverse complement strand
TGGGGTGTCGTCAAGCGGTAAGACACAGCACTTTGACTGCTGCATTCGTAGGTTCGAATCCTGCCACCCCAGCCAGCACAGGAATAACCCGTCCGTAAGGATGGGTTATTTTTCTTCTCGTTTTGTTGCAGGATGAGAACCGTAGGTTCGTCGAAGCAACCGCAAAGGTGCATTAGACTTTGCGGATTGCGAAGTCTCGAGCACCGCAAATTATTTTGGCAACCGCTCGCAGCGGTCAAAATAATGCGGGCGCAGAGTATCCTGCCACTTTAGGCGATATATCTAACGTCGCAACATTATAATAACTCACACCAATTAATATAAAATCCTCTTGAAAAATAATTGCTTGAGTGATATACTTTATTAAAATCTTGTGAAAGTAGGGTGATTATATGCAAATTAATGCTGTTAGCTTTAATATCAGAAATGCAGATGATGCAAACGGACACTCGGTTGAAGAGCGTGCCCCCAGACTTTGGAAAATAATGAAAAACTATCCTGCCGATGTGATAGGTCTTCAAGAGTACACTCCAAAATGGGCAGACTATATCGAAAAATATTTCGGTGAGGAATATGAAATTTTCAATAAATACCGTAGCGAAACCACAAGTGACCGCGAATCCGCTCCGATTATGTGGCGCAAGGATAAATTTGACTGCATTAAAACCGGATACTTTTGGCTTTCCGATACGCCCGAGATTGAGTCACGCGGCTGGGATGAGTTGTATGATTGTTTCAGAATTTGCGTATACGCAATTTTAAGGGATAAAAAAAGCGGAGAGACTTTCACTTTTATAAACACTCATTTTGGCTTTGGCGATAAGGGCCAGACCGACAGTGCAAAGCTTATTTTTGAATACAGCAAAAAAATCTCCGATTACCCAACCTTTATAACGGGCGACTTTAATATGCTTCCCACTGCCCCCGGTTATTTAAAAATGGCAGAGCTTTTTACAGATGTCAATGCCGCAACCGCAAAAGATTTTGGCACTACATATCACGGTTACAACCCCGAAGTTGTCACCGATAAGCATATTGATTACTGCTTTGTAAACGATAAAGTTAAACCCTTAAATCAGCAAATCATTAAAGATACGGTGGATGGCAAATTCCCCTCTGACCATTTTGGTCTTTATATTACTTTAGAGTTATAAAAAAGGCTCCCTGCCTTGCGCTCTTCCATAAGGAAGGTGCAAGGCAGGGAGTTATTTTAAAGTTCTTTTTACTTGTTGCTAATGTGAACATCAAGCTGATTATATGGAATTTTAATACCCTTATCGTCAAAAGCCTTTTTAACAGACTCATTAACATCAAAGTAAACATCCCAATAATCTGCACTTTTACACCAAACACGTGCTGTATATTCAAGTGCATTTTCGGCCTGCTTTGACATTCTGACGAATGCGGCAGGCTCTTTTAATGCCTTTGGATGTGAAGAGATAATTTCATTTATAATCGACTTAACCGTTTCAAAATCACAGTTATAATCAGCATTGAAGGTGAAATCCACTCTACGCAAATCCTCTGCCGAGTAGTTTTCAATAACACTGTTTGTAATAGTTCCGTTAGGAATTGTGATGCGTTTGTTATCGGGCGTCAAAAGCACAGTATAAACCACCGTAATTTCGGAAACAACACCGGCTTCTCCGGAGGCATCAATATAATCCCCAACCTTGAAGGGCTTAAAAAGCAAAATCATAATACCGCCCGCAAAGTTGCTGAGTGTGCCCTGTAAAGCAAGACCGATTGCAACACCGCAGGAAGCAAGCAGGGTAATAAATGAGGTTACGGGTATTCCCAAAATCATTGCAATTGTGATAATAAGTAACACTATTAAAGAAATTCCGGTAAAGCTTACGATAAAAGAGCGTAGTCCCGTGTCAAGCTTATCAAGCTTTGGTGAGTTTTTAAGAAACTTCTTTATTCTTTTAATGATACTCAAGCCAATAATCAGCACAATTATTGCTTCTAAAAGCTTAAAGCCCAGAGAGGTGCCAAGTTCAATAAGATAGGTAAGAAATTCTTTAAAATCCACAAAATCATCTCCTTTTAATATATTTTAATTATATTATGCTTTTCCTTAAATTTCAACAACAAAATGGGGCTGTATCATCAAGGATATAATGCACAAAAAAGTGAAGTCGAAAATCACTATCGGCTCCCTCTGACGAGGGAGCTGTCGAGTGAAACGAGACTGAGGGAGAAAAAAACTACACAAATTGTAGAAATTTTACCTTTTCTCTCCCTCCGACTTTGCTTCGCAAAGCCACCTCCCTCGTCAGAGGGAGGTGTGATTGTGCAAATTGCCTTTAGTGAGACAGCCCCATTTATGTATCAGCATTAAAATTTATGAGTTTTGCTTTTTTATTCCGAAAAACATCCTTAAAATACCACTGAGAAACTTTGGACTTTTTACCAAAACAACCTTCACAAAAATCGCCTCCGTTAAAACTTGCAGTTAGAAATTCCGAGTACTATAACCCAGATTGCAAGCACCGCAACCAAAAAACGCGGAGGGCAAAAGCAGCTTATAAGCAGCCCCAAAGCAAAGGTGAGCGCTAAAATTCCTTTATTAAATCGGTAAGGCTTTCGCATTTAGAATCCTCCTAAAAACTGTTACGGTACACAATCTGTACCCTCAATAACAGTATATAAGAAAAACCCAAAAATGTTACTTTTTTTTAAAATTACCTATGTTTTTTAGCTTCCCAAGGCTTTAAATTCTTTAATTCCTCAAATAACTGACAATAAGCTTCGTGCCTTGTTTTTTGAATTTTACCCTTTTTAACAGCCTCTAAAATATTGCAACCGTTTTCCTTTGTGTGGGTACAGGAGCTAAACCTGCATTCACCCAAAAACGGCAGGAAATCCTTAAAGCAGGCACTTAAGCTTTCTTTCAGTTCAAAATCATCAGTCTCAAGCTCCAGGCTGGAAAAACCGGGTGTATCTGCCACAAAGCCGCCGAACGGAAGCTCGTAAAGCTCGGTATGACGTGTAGTGTGCCGCCCTCTTCCGAGCTTTTCGCTAACATCCCCCGTGGCAATCTTGCTTTCACCGAGAATCCTGTTCAAGAGACTTGATTTACCTACACCCGAGTTGCCTGTAAAGGCGCTAACACAGCCCTTAAGTTCCTTAACCAAATCCTCATAGCCCAAACCCTCTGCCGCAGAAACCACATAGGTCTTAAAGCCTGCATTTTGATAAATGGCACAGTATTCCGAAAAATCACCCATATCGCACTTATTAAATACAATAATCGGCTCAATTCCGTTATGCTCTGCGATAACGGTCATTTTATCAATTATAAAGGTGTTTGGCTTTGGCGAGGTATATGAAGAAACGATAAAAAGCTTATCGATATTAGCAACGGGCGGTCTTACAATCCGACTTTTTCTTGGCAAGATTTCGTTTATAATGCCGCTTTTAGAATCGGTGGCTTCAAACTCAACCCTATCTCCCACCAAAGGGGAAACTCCGCTTTTGCGGAAGCTTCCCCTTGCTTTACATTCGTAGGTTATGCCGTCACAGCTCACATAGTAAAAGCCTGACAACGCTTTTATAATTATTCCGTTCATACTAATATTATTCGCCTGTGCCGCCGTCGCCGCCGTCGCTAGGATCCTCGCCTGTGCCGCCTTCACCGCCGTCAGTAACATCCTCGGCTGTGGGATAGGTATAGGTATAAACGCACTCTGCCTTTGATTTCTTATAGTTGGCGGTGTAATCATAAAGATCGTGTTCTTCTACACCGTCAGCAGAAATCTTAATTGTAATAGAAACACTGTTTTTAGTGGTTTCTACATTTTCAAAGGTATAGGTCGAAAGCTTTTTGGAATCAAGCTTATCGCTTTTTGCCTGCGCTTCACCGTTCTCCCAAAGCGATACATAGTAGTATCTGTTTTCAAAATCCTTCGGTAAATCGATAGTTACATCATAAGTGTATTGCTTGCAGATATAAACCTTAACAGTAGAGCCCTCAGGTATTTGAGTTGCACTCTTTGCAGGCTCCTGCTTGGCAACTGTGTCTATAGGATAATAGTTTTCGCCGTAGGGCAACTTATAGTTTTCAACAAACTCGGGAACCAAGCCTGCTGCCTTAAGATTCTTTTCGGCATCTGCTTTTGAAAGACCCAAAACATCGGGAACAGATACATTTTTAACCTCTTTACCGGTGCTGATATATACTGTTATGGTCTCACCCTCTGCCACAACTGTTGAACGTACGGGCTCGGTTTCAATAACGAGACCTGCTTCTATATCATCATGACTCTTGTTAGAAACCACAACCTCAAAGCCCATCGACTTAAGCTCGGTTACTGCGGCAGATTCGGTCTTACCGTTAACATCGGGAACCTTAACGCTTGAAGGACCCATACTGATATAAAGTGCAATCTTTGCATCCTTTTTAAGCTTCTTGCCTGCCGTTTCGGACTGCTGATAAACAACGCCCTTTTCAAAGTCCTTATTTTCCTTCCATATAGGATCAAACTCAAAGTTATCGGTATATTCCTTATTTGCCATAATTTCTTCATAAGACTGATTAACAAAATTAGGGCAGGCTATTTCCGCACCCGTATCAGAGAAAAGCTTGGGCAAGAAAATCACAGCCAAAACAATAAGCGCCGCAATAAGGGCTACTGCCACACCTGCCAAAATCGGCACTACGTGGCTTTTTGGCTTTTGCTCTTCCTCTTCATTGTCATCAATATCTATAACATTTTGATCTGCCGCCGCAGCGGTAGCAGAGTTGATGCCAACCGCACCCACAAACTTGGTGGGTGAATTGTCAACAAAATAAGAATATTCAAAGGTCATTGCAGGGTCTCTTACAAAGCGACTCAAATCACTTAACATCTCACCCGAGGACTGGTAACGTCTTTCGGGGGTTTTCTGCATTGCGTGCATGGTTATCTGCTCAAGACCCAAAGGAATTGAGCCGTTAATCTCGGTAGGAAGCTGTGGATCACGCTGGAGCTGCATAATTGCAACCGAAACCGCACTCTCTGCCTGGAAGGGAAGCTTTCCTGTAAGCATTTCATAAAGCATAACGCCCACAGAGTAAATGTCTGCCTTTTCGTCGGTTTTTTCACCACGAGCCTGCTCGGGGCTTATATAATGAACCGAGCCGATTGCCTTATCGGTGATTGTGCGCTGGTCACTACGTGCAAATCGTGCAATACCAAAGTCGGTCACCTTAATAGTACCGTCAGAAAGCACCATTATGTTTTGGGGTTTAACATCCCTGTGAACGATTCCCTTATCGTGTGCGTGCTGAAGTCCCTTAAGTATTTGTACGGTAAAGTGAACTGCATCCTTCCAACGCAGACTACCCTCCTGCTCGATAAATTCTTTGAGGGTTATACCATCAATATGCTCCATAACGATGTACTGAATAAGGTCACCGAAGCTTACATCATAAACCTTAACAATATTAGGATGTGAAAGCATTGCAATAGCCTTTGATTCGTTCTTAAAACGACGCAAAAACTCTTCGTTAGAGGTGAATTCCTCTTTAAGAATTTTAATTGCAACAATGCGATTTTCCTGATTATCAAAGGCCTTATAAACAACTGCCATGCCGCCTACGCCGATAATCTCTCTTATTTCATATCTGCCGTCAAGTCTTTTTCCTACAAATCTATCCATAATGACATTCCTTTCTAACCGTTGGTAATTACTGCAACTGTGATATTATCTCCGCCGCCGCCGTTTTTTGCAAGCTCAACAAGGCTATCAGCCATATTGCTTCCGCCTTGCTTTAGGATTTCAAAAATATCTGCTTCATCCGAATAGCCGCTTAACCCGTCTGTACAAAGAAGAAGCACATCCGTTTTTTGGAGTGAAACCTCACAACTGTCCGCAACAACATTTTCCTCAACCCCAAGCGCCCTTGTAATAACATTTTTTCTTGGGTGGACCTTTGCATCCTCGGGGGTTATTTTTCCGCTTTCAAGAAGATTCTGAACAATTGAATGGTCACGTGTAACAAGCTTTAGCTCGTTTGAAGCGATATACGCACGACTGTCACCCACGTGGGCAATAACCGCCGTATCGTCCCTTACCAACGCCAAAACCGTTGTAGTACCCATACCTTTTAAATCTTCATTCTTTAAGGACATATCATAAATTTCCATATTTGCACTTGAAATTGCACTTTTAAGCATTTTTTCAATATCGAAAAAGTCCATTCCAAGGCGGTACGATTGCCCAATGTACCCTGCAATCACCTCTACCGCTTTTGCCGCCGCAATGTTGCCTGCATTAGCGCCGCCCATACCGTCACACACGATTGCATATAAAGCGCCGTCCTCAAGACTGCCCGTCACAACCGCATCCTGATTTGAATGACGTTTAAGGCCTATGTCGGTCTTACTGTAAATTCGCACTGATATCTCCCTCCTTTTCTCTGTTTCGCAGTTGGCCGCAGGATGCCTCAATATCAGCCCCCAGCGTACGTCTGACAGTGGCATTAAGTCCTCTGTCCTCAAGCTGCTTTTTAAATTTCTGAATTTTATTTTTATCCGGCTTTTTAAAGGTGTTTTCCTTCACCGGATTAGCAGGTATTAAATTTATATGGCACATAATGCCCTTTAGCCTTCGTGCCAGTTCGTCGGCACATTGCTCGCTGTCATTAACTCCCTCAATCAGGGCATATTCAAAGGAAATGCGCCTTGTTGTAACCTTTTGATATTCCTTACACGCCTTTAAAAGCGCATCAATGTTCCATTTTTTATTGACCCTCATCATCGAACTGCGTATTTCATCGTTAGGTGCATGAAGCGAAACCGAAAGGGTTATGGGAAGATTATATTCCTTGAGGCGCTCTATTCCGCTCACAACTCCCGAGGTAGAGAGTGATATATGCCGAAGTCCAATGCCAAGCCCTCTTGAATCAGAAACAAGCTCTAAAAACCTAACGGAGTGTTGGAAATTATCGAGCGGCTCGCCCATTCCCATCATAACAACATTGGAAACCCTTATTCCGTTATCCTTTGCCGCCACCATTATCTGTGACAGCATTTCCGAAGCGGTGAGACTGCGCTTTAAGCCGTTTATACCCGAGGCGCAAAAGCTGCAGCCCATACGGCAACCGACCTGGGTTGAAATACAAACGGTATACCCATGCTCATACTTCATAAGCACCGATTCTATAAGCTCACCGTCAAACAATCTGTAAAGATATTTAACAGTACCGTCTATTTGGGAGCAAAGCCGCCTTACAATGCTGACATTTGCAATATAGCATTCTTCCTCAAGCCTTTGACGAAGCTCCTTTGGAAGATTGGTCATATCATCAAAGCTTTCCGCTCCCGACTGAAGCCATTTAAAAAGCTGTCCCGCCCTGAATTTGGGCTGACCCAACCCGACAAGCAGTGTCTCTAACTCGGCTTCATTCATTGATTTTATATCGGTCTTGGCCAAAAACGGCTTTCCCCCTTTATTGCTTTGCTGTCTCGTCAATTATAAGTGCATAATAAAAGCCGTCCGTACCGTCAATATGGGGCATAAGAGTTTTTTCCTCTGCCACACGGAAGGTATTATACTCCTTTTTAAAGCAATTTACAAGATTTTCATTTTCTGCCTTGCGCAGAGTGCAGGTTGAATAGAGTATTCTGCCGCCCGGTTTCAGATACCTCACAGCATTTTTCAGTATAGCATACTGTATATCTCCAAGCTCACCGAAATCGTTTTCGGTTTTATATTTAATGTCGGGCTTGCGGCGTATTACACCCAGCCCCGAACAGGGAACATCACATAAAATAGCGTCAAACAAGCCCAGCTTTTCATCAAAAACAGTAGCATCGGCAACGGTTGGCTTTATAATTGAAAGCCCCAACCTTTTTTCACCGTCCTCTATAAGCTTTACGCGCTGGGTGTAAAGGTCACAAGAAACTATTTCGCCACGGTTTTCCATCATTTCTGCCATTGTAAAGCTCTTGCCGCCGGGAGAGGCACACATGTCAAGCACGCGCTCACCCTTTTTAGGAGCTAAAACCGAGATTGCCTTTTGAGAAGCTAAATCCTCAACGTGAAAAAAGCCTTTTTTAAACAGCTCATTGTTTCCAATGTCCGTACCCCTCTCTAGCACAAGAGAATTTTCCACAGCGCCCTCTTTGGTATTTATCCCCATTTCTGCAAGCATATTTTTAAGGCCTGCACAATCGGTTTTTGTATTATTAACTCTGATGGTTATAGGTGCGGTCTTTAGGCTTTCTTCAAGCAAAGCCACCGTATTTTCAGTGCCGTAATCATTTAAAAAGCTTTCAACCAGCCAAAGCGGAGCTGAAAATCTGATGCCAAGCTCTTTAGCCGAGTTGCCCTCGGGCAATAAAACCTTTTCTCTTAAAACCGAGCGCAACACCGCATTAACAAAGCCCGCATTTCGGCTTTCCTTTGATTTTTTTATGATTTTTACAGCCTCATTAGTAGCGGCGCTTTCGGGAATTTTATCCATAAACATTATTTGATAAAGCGCTGTTCTTAAAACATTAAGGGTAAAGGGTGCGGTTTTCCTTATAGGTGTTTTCATAAATCTTGACAGCACATAATCAAGGGTTATCCTGCGGTCAAGCACCCCGTAAACCAAAGCAGAAACAAAAGCTATGTCCTCTCGGTTTAGCTCTGAGGCCTGCAAATAGCTGTTAAGAGTTAAATTTGAATAGGCGTTATCCTTTTCTATTTTTGTAAGCACCGATACCGCCGTTTTTCTTGGATTAGGCATTTTCTTCTCCGATTACTGTTCCAACGGCTATTTTTTTACCATTTAAAAACTGCTTTGCGGTCATCGCCTTTGAGCCTTCGGGTTGAATTTCCAAAAGCTTTACGGTTATACCGTCCGCCGCTACAACAGAAAAGCTGTCACCGTTTTCTGCAACACTGCCTGCAGACATAGCACTTTTTTCACCAACAGCGGTTTTTATAACCTTGATACGCTTTCCGTCAAGGAAGAAAAACGCGCAGGGCCAGGAATAATAGCCTCTTACCGCATTGAAAATTTCTCTTGCGGTCATACTTTTAAAATCTATAAACGCCATTTCCTTTTTTATAATAGGCGCATAGGTGGCTTCGTCATCATTTTGTTTTTTAGGTGTAATCTCACCCTTTTCAAGCTTTTCAATGGTAGATACCATAAGCTCGGCACTAACCGCACTCAAACGCTCAAAAAGCTCCTCGGCGGTTTCGGTTTCACCGATTAAAACCTCGGCGGTTTCTAAAATATCACCGGTATCCATACCCTCATCCATATACATTGTGGTGACACCCGTTTTGGTTTCACCGCAAACAATACACCACTGAATGGGGGAAGCCCCTCTGTATTTCGGGAGAAGTGACGCGTGTCCGTTCACACAGCCGTATTTTGCAATGCCCAGTATTTCCTTTGGCAGTATTTTACCGTATGCTACAACCACTATTATATCGGGGTTGATTTTCAGGAGAAGCTTTTCGGCATCACCGTTTTTCACACTTTCAGGCTGATATACCTTAATACCGTGACCTTCAGCGCAAACCTTTACGGGCGGCGGAGTTAAAATATGCTTTCTGCCGACCGGCTTATCGGGTTGGGCAAAAACCGCCGCAACTTCGTGTCCTGCGTCAATTAAAGCCTCCAGTGTTTTCACCGCATAATCGGGTGTGCCCATAAAAACAATTTTCATTTATTTCTTTATCCTATCTATATAAAGTATACCGTCAAGATGGTCTATTTCATGACAAAAAGCCCTTGCCTTGAAGCCCTCGGCTGTGATAACAATGTTGTTGCCGTTTCTGTCCTGTGCGCGAACAGTAACCTTCATAGGGCGTTCAACCTCGTCATAACGGTCAGGCACCGAAAGACAACCCTCACTATCGGTTTGTGTTCCGCTTTTTTCGATGATAACGGGGTTTATAAGCTCAATCAGTCCGTCACCAACGTCAACAATGCAAAAGCGCCTTAAAATTCCAATCTGCGGTGCGGCAAGACCCACGCCCTCTGCCTTGTACATAGTTTCAGCCATATCGTCAAGAATAGTTGCAAGCTTTTCATCAAAGACAAGCTGGGTTCTGCAAATTTTTCTTAAAACATCGTCACCTAATTTTACAATATTTCTGAGTGCCATTTTATCCTCCAAAAAACTCACTAAATTACAGTTTCGGGGTTAATATCCACCGAAACAGTAACATCAGCAGCAGTTTTGCTTTCAAGTGCCGTTTTCAGCATTTTTCTGAACTCGGCATTATTCTTACATTTTATAATCATACGAAAACGGTATTTATTATTAACCTTTGCAACCGCAGCCGCCGAAGGTCCTAAAATAATAAGCTTAACCGTTTTATACTCGTTTTCTATCAGTTTTTTTATTTTCTCAAAGATGGAGCTTATGGTTTTTTCTGCCTTGTCCCTTACGAGTGACTGTGTGCTTATAACACAAATATCGCAAAAGGGCGGATATATCATAAGCTTGCGTGTGAGTATTTCTTGTTCGTAAAAGGAGTCATAATCCTGTTTTTTTGCAAGCTCTATTATATTATTGTCAGGACTTGAGGTTTGAATGATTGCGTTGCCCGCATTTTCCCCTCTGCCCGCTCTGCCCACAACCTGTGTAAGCAGAGAAAAGCTCCTTTCAAAGCTGCGAAAATCCTCACTGTACATCGCACTGTCCGCTCCCAGAACTCCCACAAGCGTAACATTCGGGAAATCAAGGCCCTTGGCAACCATTTGTGTGCCGAGCAGAATATCGTATTCACCCTTTGCAAAATCTCCCAAATAAGACGAATAAGAATCCCTTGCAGAGGTGCTGTCAGCATCAAGCCGCAATATTTTTGCCTGCGGGAAGAGTGCTTTTAGCTCTTCTTCTGCCTTTTGTGTGCCAAGTCCCATAAATTTCATATGCTCATCCGAGCATTCGGGGCAAACTCTATCGTTCTTTTTTGAATAACCGCAGTAGTGACACATCAATCGGTTGTTTGCCGAATGATAAGTAAGTGAAATACTACAATTTGGACAGGTTTCAACATAGCCGCACTTTGGACACGAAACATAGGTATTATGCCCTCTGCGGTTAAGAAGCAGTATTGCCTGCTTTTTGTTTTTAAGGGTTTCCTGCAAAGCTTCATACAGCCTTGTGCTCAAAACACCCTTGTTGCTGTTTTCTTCAAGCTCATTTCTCATATCAACCGTTTCAACGGTGGGTAAAACCGCATTACCGTAACGGTTTTTGATTGAAAAAAACCGGTATTTGCCCTTTTTCGCGGCGGTAAAGCTTTCTAACGACGGTGTAGCCGAAGCCAGACAAAGCAAGCCCTTATGATAGGCAGTTCTGAATTTTGCAAGCTCCCTTGTGTGAAAACGTGGGTTCTGCTCGGATTTATAGGTATGCTCCTGCTCTTCATCTATGATTATAAGCCCTAAATTACTAAACGGTGCAAAAACCGCACTTCTTGTACCAACGGCAATAAGCGCCTTACCGTCCCTTATGCGTTTCCATTCGTCCATACGCTGTCCCATAGACATTGCGCTGTGGAAAACGGCGATTTTATCCCCGTAGCGTGCCGTAAAAATAGAAATAAGCTGTGGGGTAAGGGCGATTTCGGGCACCATTACAATTACCCCTCTGCCCTCATTTGCAACCGTATCAACAAGGCTTAAAAACACCTGCGTTTTTCCCGAGCCCGTAACACCGTATAACAGCGAAACCTCACCCTTGTCGGATAAATAAGCCTTTTTCATACCGTCAAATGCGGCTTGCTGTTCATCTGTTAGGGTAATGCTTTCAATTTTCTTTTGGGTCTTAAGATGATTCGGAGTTCTGTAAATCGGTTTGCTGAAATAACAAAGCACACCCTTTTTAACAAGACCGTCTATAACCGAAACGGAAACACCCGTAAAATAGCAAATTTCCTTTACAGCCGCCGCTGTCACATTTAAAAGAAGGTCGGTAACCTCTTTTTGTCGGGGAGTGAGCTTTATGTCAGACAAATCCTCCGTCAAAAGGCGCACCCACTTTTGGGTAGCGTCACCCATTTTGCGCTTAAGGTCACTGTTTTTAACAAGAGCTTCCTTTAAGGTTAGCGAAGAAAGCACTTCAGCCGTAATGCCGAGTGTTTTTATAATCTCCTCTTCGCTCTTTTCACCCACCTTTAAAAGGTAGTCATAAACCTCTCTTTCGGTATCGATAAGCAGTCCTACCGCAGAAAAGTCCTCATTAGCTGAATAATAATCAACCAGCTTGTAGCCGAGTCCCGTAGGGAGCATTGCGTTTACCGCATCATAATAGGTACAAAAAACACTTTCGTGCATATATTCTGCCATCAAAAGCATTTCCTCATTTAAAACAGGCTCACTGTCTATAAGAGATAAAATTTTTTTAAGCTCTCGAATTTCCTCTTGCTTTAAATCAAAAATTATTCCCTGCTTTTTTATATTGCCTTTGCCAAACGGAACTACAACCCTTATGCCCTTTTTGGCTTTTTGGTAAAGCTCGGGCGGCACGGCATAGGTATAAAGTCGGTCAAAAGCGGCAGTTGCACCCTGCAACGCAATTTGAGCTACAAGCCCCGTCATACCTATACCTCCCACAAGCAAATTTAAAAAGGATTAAAACTCTGAAGCTATCTTATCAATAGCAACACTTACAGGCTTTTCAACCGTAATTTCGCCTGTTTCTTCTGCTTTGGCAGAAATCTCACGTGCTGTGTGAGCAACGTCAATTACAAGACGGTATCTGTTACCGTATTCCTTGATAAGCTTTCCGATATTGGGATTTAACATTTTTCTAACACCTCATTAATAATATGTTGCTGATTACAAAGTCTTAATCTGTGACCCTGAATTACAGCGTTTATATGGTCAACAGCCAGCTCTATATTGTCATTTACAACAATATAGTCATACTCTGTGGCACGCTTAATTTCCGCAAGAGCGGCTTGGAGTCTTTGGCTTATAACCTCCTCGGTTTCAGTGCCTCTGCCCTCAAGTCTGCGGCGAAGCTCTGAAAAGGTTGGAGGCATAATAAATATACTTACAGCCTCGGGTAATTTTTTTCTTATATTGGCAGCACCGTTAACATCCACCTCAATAATAATATCCAGTCCCGCATTTGTTGCAGAAACAACGGGGGCCTTGGGTGTGCCGTAATAGTTATTTACATAAATGTTATATTCAAGGAGCTCGTCATCCTCTATCATTTTTTCAAAGGCTTCACGCGAAATAAAATTATACTTTTCGCCTGCAACCTCACCCTCACGCATATCCCTTGTTACGGATGAAATTGAAAACTTAATTTCAGGATGTTTTTTAAACAGCTCCTTTAAAAGCGTGTCCTTTCCCGAACCCGAGGGTCCCGAAATAATAAAAACCGAGCCTTTATTCATCTGCCGTATCCTCCAAATCTATGCTATCCTCCTCTGCGGCACGGTGTGCCACATTTTCGGGCGGAAGATAGGTTAATATTATATGATCACTGTCAGTAATAATCACCGATTTTGTGCGCCTTCCGTGGGTGGCATCAATAAGTGCACCCTGCTCTTTAGCATCTCCGATAATACGTTTGATAGGAGCAGATTCCGGGCTTACAATAGCAATTATTCTGTCAGCAGAAATCATATTTCCAAAACCGATATTAACTAATTTCATAGCATTATCCTTATTCTATATTTTGAATCTGTTCTCTGATTTTTTCAATTTCAGCCTTAATATCAACTACAATGTGTGCAATTTCAACATTTTGAGATTTTGAGCCTATCGTATTGGTCTCTCGGTTCATTTCTTGAATAATAAAATCAAGTTTTTTACCTACAGCACCCTTGTCCTCGAAAAGACTCTCAAGCTGTTTTATATGGCTTCTAAGTCTCACAGTTTCCTCATCAACGGCAATTTTATCCGCAAAAATCGCTGTTTCGGTTATGAGCCTTTGCTCGTCAATATTCGGCGTATCAAGCAGCTCTCTCATTTTAGCCTCCAAGCGTTCACGGTAAGCTTTAACCGTTTGCGGAGACTGCTCCTCAACAAGAGCCACCTTTGAAAGAATGAACTCGGTTCTTGAAAGCACGTCCTTCAAAAGCCGCTCACCCTCAACCTCACGCATTGCAATGAAGCTTTCAATCGCTTTATTTGCAACCTCGGTCAACGCCTCAATAACCTCTTCATCGGGCAATGCTGTTCTGCGAAGCTTAAAAATATCGCTGTTTCCTGCAAGTGCGGAAATTTTAATATCATTTTTTATTCCGTATTGCTTTGAAAGCTGCTTTAAAGCATCAAGGTAAGCCTTTGCATAAGCGTGGTTAATTTCAACCTGTGTGCTTCTTTCCTCTGCCTCGTCAACAAAAACCGAAAGCTCTACCTTTCCTCTTGTAATACTCTTCTGACAGAGTGCCTTAAGCTTTTCCTCCGCAAACTGATATGCTCTCGGCATCCTGCAGGAAAACTCAAAATATCTGTGATTTACCGATTTGATTTCAACCGTAATATCAAGGCCGTTTATAAGAGCGTTTGCTCTGCCAAATCCGGTCATACTTCTTACCATAAAAACACTTCCAATTACTGTAGCACCGCTTGAAAACCGACACTACTCCATAATATTCATTATATTATACCAAAAAAAATTATAACTGTCAACTTTTGCGGACTTTTTCTTCCGGTTATTTTAAAAATAATGTTTTTGATATAAAAAGGCTGTCCCATCAAGGACAAATGCACAAATAAGCAAGGTTTTGTGCAAATTTCCTTTAATGGGACAGCCCCAAGTTTTTAATTAAATGTTATACCACTTAATTTCGTTTGCTTCTAAGTGGAGAGGGAAGCTGTTGCCGTTTTCGGTATGAACAACAGTATCCTGAGGTTCATAGGTATTATTAACAACACAGTATTTGCCGTTTGCAACAAAAGCGTGAACCTCAACATTGAAGTTTTCAGAGAACCACTTGTTAAGGTCGCCTTCGCCGTGGGATGCCCAAAGGATTGCACGGTAGAGAATACGGCTGTTCTCAAACGAATAAGGAAGACCCGAAATGTAAACCGAGCGACCGTCACCAAAGGAATTAACCGCCATTTGAACTTCCCTGTCACGCTCTACGAGAATATCGGTACCCTCAAAGGCGTAGATACTCTTCTTGCCTTCGCCGAAATCAACCTCTTTGGTGGTATCAGCAAGGATAAAGTGACCTTCCTTCTGCTCCCAATTATGCTTTTCATAATTAAGGGTAAGACCTGTTTCCTTTTCAACACCCAAAAGAGAAGCCAACTGTAAGAAATGACCTTGATACTGGTGACCCGTAGGCTCACCTACACCGATAAAGCCGCCGCCGTTATGAACAAATCCGCGTATAGCTGCAGTAATTGCGGGGTCTTCCCACTCATAACCGCCGGTGTGTGCAGTATCAGCGTCACCAACGTTTATAATAACATCAATATCCTTTAAGATATCGGGGTTAGAGCGAATATCATCAAAGCTTATAAACTTAACATCAAAGGGAGCGCCCGAAAGTGCCTCGATAATTCCGGCATAAGAATAGTTTTGCTTATAGTAAAGTGCGTGGTGAACCATGTGACAGCCCCAAGCACGCATTTTACCCCAAGAGTTAAGTACTGCTACTGTCTTAATGCAGTAAGGAGTGGTGCCCTTTACATTTTCATAAAGTTCACGGAACTCGTTACATACAGACTCAATATAGTCAATAAACTCGGGGAACTGAAGTGCTAACTTTAAGTAACCGCCGTAACCGATACGGTCAACAGGCTTACGAAGAATAGCTCTTCTTGCAGTTACCCAGTTTTCCTTTGCTTCCTTAACAGGGTCGCCGCCCTCGTGGAAAACATCGGGGAAGAAGTAGGGTAAGAATCTGCCTTCGGTGTACTTAACACCGGGAATATCGGAAATAAGGCGAAGGGTTGAACCGTTACCTACAGAACCAACAACTGCATCAAGACCGATAGACTTAAACTCGTCCATAAAAGGCTCGGTGCCAAGT
>JAZQKT010000009.1:0-10127 GCA_045542295.1 Acutalibacteraceae bacterium | reverse complement strand
CAAAAAATCCTTTATTTACAAAATTCTGCGACCTTAAAGGTGCGGTTTTTTGTTTGGATTTTGGTGAAGACAAGCACATAAGGCTAACGCCTATGTGTGCGTATGAGCCGAAAGACATCTAAAAACCGCCCTTTAAGGCTGGTTCGAGTTTAAATGCTTTGGCTAAGGCTAAACGTTTTTACACAACACAAAATATTAACTGCGTTTTAAATTAAAGCATTAAAACAAAAAACACTTGCAATTATAAAAATAATATGTTATAATGTTTGCAGACTGAAAGAAAGGTGAGTGGGGCAACCCGCTCACTTTTGTTTTGACGGGAGATGAAGTAATGGCAAATGCTGCCGAGAGGGTGTATTCCCTCGTTAAAGAAACGGTGGAGCAACAAGGTGTTTCACTTTGGGATGTGCGCTTTTTAAAGGAGGGTGCATCATGGTATTTGAGGGTTTTTATCGATAAGACTGACGGTATTACTATTGATGACTGCACCAATGTGTCCCACGCAATTGACCCTATTATTGATGAGGCTGACCCGATAGACGTACCCTATTATCTAGAGGTGTGCTCACCCGGGCTTGAAAGGGAGCTTACACGACCTTTACATTATGAAAAGGTTGTAGGGCAAAAAGTGAAAATAAGACTCTACAAGGCAATCGACGGCAAGAAGGAATTTTCCGGTCTTTTAGAGGCCGTAAATGAAAAAATCCTCCTTTCAACCGAAGAGGGCAAGCTGGAGTTTGATATAAAAGAAATAGCAAAAGCAAATTTATGTGATTTTGAATGATTACAAAACACTAAAATAACCGTTTGGAGGAATTAACAAAAATGGCTAAGGCAAGAAAAAAGGTAGTAAAGGAAAACGATAATTCGGAATTTTTTGAAGCGCTCCGTCTTATGGAGGAGGAACGCGGAATTCCGCAGCAGTTTATTGCAGAAAAAATATCAGAGGCTATTATTGTAGCGGCTCGTAAGGATTACGGAAATGACAATGTTTCTTGTGTGATTGACCCCGAAAACAAGATTTTTACGGTTATCGCACGCAAGGAAATTGTTGATGAGGTTGAGGACAGCTTAACACAGATTTCTAAAGAGGATGCCGCCGCTATAGACCCTAATTCTTTGGAGCAAGGCTTTGTTGAGATTAAGCTTGACCCCAAAAAGTTCGGCAGAGTGGTAGCACAGAATTCTAAAAACAATTTCCGTCAAGGTGTAAGAGAGGCTGAACGCGGTCAAACCTTGGCAGAGTTCCAAAGCCGCAACAGAGAATTGGTTACAGCCGTTGTTCAGAAGATTGATCCTAAAACAGGCAACGCAATACTCACAATCGGTCACGGTGAGGCAACGTTACCCAAGCTTGAGCAGGTTCCCGATGAGATTTTAAATGAGGGTGACCACATCAAGGTTTATATTGTAGATGTTAAGGAGACCGATAGGGGTGCCAGAATAATGCTTTCACGCACACACCCCGGAATTGTTAAGCGCTTGTTTGAAGCAGAAGTACCCGAAATTTTTGACGGTACGGTTGAAATCAAATCAATTTCACGTCAGGCAGGCTCCAGAACAAAGATTGCGGTTTGGTCCTCTGACGAACAGATTGATGCAATCGGTACCTGCATAGGTCCTAAAGGCGCACGTGTAAACAAGATTGTTGAAGAATTAGCGGGCGAGAAGATTGATATTGTGAAATACAGTGAGGACCCCGTTCAGTTTATTTCCGAGGCTTTGTCACCTGCAAAGGTTGTAGCTGTTGAGATTTTAAGTGAAGATCCCAAGGTTTGCAAGGTGAGCGTACCCGAATCACAGTTGTCGTTGGCAATAGGCAACAAGGGTCAGAATGTAAGACTTGCCGCAAAGCTTACCGGCTGGAAGATTGACATTCATCCCGAAAGCGGATTCTTTGGTGAATAATTAAGCAAAATAAAATACAGAGAGGCTTTAAGCAATGGGAACTAAAAAAATACCGATGCGTATGTGTACGGGTTGCCGAGAGATGAAACCCAAAAAGGAGCTTATCCGTGTTGTTAAAACTGCGGAGGGTGAAATTAAATTTGATTCTACAGGCAAGCTTAACGGCAGAGGCGCTTATATTTGTAAGGATAAAGAATGCCTTTTGAAAGCAAGAAAGACCAACGCATTGGCTCGCGCATTTGAAACAAGTGTATCGGACGAAATATATATAGGGCTTGAAACGGAGCTGGATAATATTGAATAACAAATTACTGTCACTCCTGGGCTTTGCCGCAAAGGCCGGAAGCCTTGGCTACGGTTTTGAAGCAACTGTAGCCGCCCTTAAAGCATCGAAAGCCTATCTTGTGCTTGTTGCGGAGGATATTTCCCCAAAAAGCCGAAAAGAAGTTAAATTTTTTGCCGAAAAAGAAGCAGTTAAAAATATCACATTAGAGGGTATTACCATTAAGTGTATTTCGGACGCAGTAGGAAGAAAATGCGGAATAATTTCTGTAAACGATAAAGGTTTTGCCGATGCGTGTGAAAAAGCACTGATTGAAGGAGGATTTGCTAATGACCAACAAATATAAAATAAGTGATCTTGCAAAAGATTTTAAATTGAAATCCAAGGATATAATTGACCTCGTAACCGAGCTTACAGGCAATGAAAAGAAATCCGGCGGTGTTCTTGTTGAAGAAGAAATCGGTATGGTATTCTCTTATTTAACAAAGAAAAATGCTGTAAAGAGCTTTGATGAGTATTTTGCTACAGGTGCAGAAAGCCACGAGAAGGCTAAAAAAGCACGTGAAGAAGAGAAAAACAAAAAGCTTTTAGAGCAGATGGCTATTCTTGAACAGCTTAAGGCTGCGGCTATTGCTCAAAACGGTGGGGCACCCAAGGAAGAAGAAAAGCCTGCACCCAAGAAGGAGTCCAAGCCCGAGGAAAAGGCAGCTCCAAAGAAAGAGACTGCGAAAAAAGAAGCTCCTAAAAAAGAGACCGAGGCTGTCAAGGCAGAAAAAGCTCCTGCTGTTAAAAAGGAAGCAGCAAAGCCTGAAAATAAGGACGAAAAGAAGCCGGAAAAGAAGCAAGAGGTTAAACCAAAGGCAGAAGAAAAAGCACCCGCAAAGGAGCACAAGCCTTCTGACCCCAATCCTTTCACTTCAAGAAAGAAGGATAAAAAACCGGGAGAAACACCTAACCGTGGACCTGCCGAAATTCGTCACGTTGATACAAGAACCTCTAATATCAACATTGACAAATATAACGAAAAGTATGAGTCTATTGCTCCTGCTAACTCTATGAAGGATAATTATACGAGAAAGCAGAAGATTAAGCAAAAATCGCAGGATTATCGCCGTCCGCAGGGCGCAAAGCGCGAGACCGAGGCTGATAAGATGCGCAGAATGCAGCTTGAAAAAATCAAGAAAACTCCGATTACCGTTACTGTGGGTGACGAGATAACGGTTGGTGAATTAGCCGCCGCTATGAAGAAGACTGCGGCAGAGGTTATTAAGGAGCTGTTAAAGCTTGGTATGATGGCTTCTGTAAATCAGGTTATTGACTATGACACAGCAGAAATCCTTGTTACCGAAATGGGTGCTAAAATTGAGCGTGCAGTTGTTGTAAGCATAGAAGAACAGATTATGGACGATACCGAGGACAATGCAGAAAACCTCAAGCCCAGAAGTCCTGTTGTAGTTGTAATGGGTCACGTTGACCACGGTAAGACTTCACTTCTTGATGCTATTCGTGATACCGCTGTTACCGATACAGAGGCAGGCGGCATTACACAGCACATCGGTGCTTACAGAGTAAACTGCAACGGTAATGATATAACCTTCCTTGATACTCCCGGACACGCGGCGTTTACATCCATGCGCCAAAGAGGTGCAATGGCTACAGACATAGCTGTGCTTGTTGTTGCCGCTGATGACGGTATTATGCCCCAAACAATTGAGGCTATAAACCACGCAAAGGCTGCCGAGGTTCAGATTATTGTTGCAATAAACAAGATGGATAAGCCCGAGGCTAATCCCGACCGTATTCTACAACAGCTTACAGAGCATGGTCTTGTTCCCGAGGAATGGGGCGGTGACATTATCTGCGTACCTGTATCCGCTAAAACGCATATGGGTATTGACAGCCTGCTTGAAAACATCCTGCTTGTAGCAGAAATGATGGAGCTTAAGGCTAACCCCGACAGACGTGCAAAGGGTATTGTTATTGAAGCACGTCTTGATAAGGGCAGAGGTCCGGTTGCTTCTCTCTTGGTACAAAACGGTACACTTAATTCGGGTGATATCATTGTTGCAGGAACTTCTGTTGGACGTGTTCGTATGATGACCAACGAAAACGGTATGGAAGTGAAAACCGCAGGCCCATCTGTTCCGGTTGAAATTACAGGTCTTGCCGAAACACCTAATGCTGGTGATGTTTTCGATGCCGTTTCGGACGAAAGACTTGCCCGTCAGCTTGTTGAGCAGAGAAAGCAGAAGCAAAAGGAAGAAATATTTAACGCAAAGCAAAAGGTTACTCTTGATAATCTGTTCCAAAATCTTTCGGAGGGTGACCTTAAAGAGCTTAATATCATAGTTAAGGCAGACGTTCAGGGTAGCGTTGAAGCCGTTAAGGAAAATCTTGTAAAGCTTTCTAACGATGAGGTTAGAGTAAGCGTAATTCATGGCGGCGTTGGTGCTGTTAATGAGTCAGACGTAATGCTTGCTACAACAGCGGGCGCTATCATAGTAGGCTTTAACGTACGTCCCGATGCGGTTGCAAAGGCAGCGGCAGAGCGCGATGGCGTTGATATGCGTATGTACCGCGTAATTTATGACTGTATTGAGGAAATTGAGGCTGCTATGAAGGGCATGCTTGCACCTAAATACCGTGAAAATCAGATGGCAACAATTGAAGTACGTACTGTTTATAAGATTTCTAATGTCGGCACTGTTGCAGGATGTTATGTTACAAACGGTAAGGTTACACGTGCTTGCCAGATTCGTGTTGTACGTGACGGTATAGTTATTTGTGAGGATAAGATTGATTCACTGCGTCGTTTCAAGGATGATGTTAAAGAAGTGGCACAGGGTTACGAATGCGGTATCAGCCTTGATAAATTTGCCGACATTAAGGAAGGCGACGTATTTGAAGCCTTTATTATGGAGGAGTATAGAGACTGATGGCAGGCTACAAAATTAACCGTATTACCCAAGATGTTAAAATAGCGCTTTCTGAATTATTACGTGAGGTTAAGGACCCAAGAGTAAGCAAGCTTTTAAGCATTGTTAAGGTTGACGTTTCGGGCGACCTTTCGTATGCTACTGTTTATGTCAGTGCAATTGAGGGTTATGAAACTACGGTAAATTCTGTTAAAGCGCTCAAAGGAGCGGCAGGGTATCTCCGCCGTGAGCTTGGTATGCGCTTAAAGCTCAGAAAGGTTCCGGAACTGCGTTTTGTTGCGGATGATTCTATTGAGCAAAGTGCTAATATTTCAAAGATAATCGAGTCTTTTAAAGAGGATGAGAAACAATGAAAAAGAAAGAAGCGGCTTTTTGCCGAAGACTAAATCTTCGGCAAACGGCAAAATATTTAAAAAAGCATGATAATTTTGTTATCCTTACCCATGCTTCACCTGACGGTGACACATTGGGCTCGGCTTATGCACTTTATTATGCACTTAATGAAATAGGCAAAGCAGCTTGTGTTGTATGTCCCGATGTAATTCCGAAAAAGTATGATTATTTTGTAAGAAAAACTGATCATATTGATTCAAAAAACGCGGTGATTGTTGCAGTGGATGTAGCAGATGCAAAATTGCTTGGTGCTTTGGAAGAGGAGTTCGGCGGCAAGGTGGATCTTTGTATCGACCATCATATTTCCAACACGGAATATGCAAAAAATCTTTACCTTGATGAAAATGCGGCTGCCACAGCAGAGTGTATTTATGAGCTTATCGTGCGTATGAAGGTTAATATTAACGATATTACTGCAAAGGCTATTTATACCGCTCTTGCTACTGATACGGGTTGCTTTAAGTATTCAAATGTTACCGAAAAAACCCATATTATTGCTTCGTTACTTTATGAGTATAATATTGACGCACCTGAAATTAACAGGCTTATGTTTGATACAAAGTCTAAAAGCCTTTTAGAGCTTGAAAGAATGGTGCTTGAAACCGCAGAATTCCATTTTGACGATAAGTGTATACTTCTTGCTGTTACAAAGGAAATGCAGGAAAAAACAGGCTGCAGCGGTCCCGACCTTGAGGGAATTGCAATAATTTCCCGCAGTGTTGAGGGTGTTAAAGCAGGAATTACCGTTAAGCAAACCGATGATAATGAATTCAAGGTCTCTCTCAGAACATATCCACCGCTTGATGCCAGTAAAATCTGCAAAATGCTCGGTGGCGGCGGTCACAAGGCGGCGGCAGGCGCAAGTGTAAAGGGTAATCTTGGAGAGGTAAAGATGGCTGTTTTGGATGCTGTAAAGCAGGTTATGGAGGAAAGCTATGCAGGGACTGATACTGCTCAATAAACCTGCGGGTTTAACCTCTTTTTCGGCCGTTTCAAGGGTAAAAAGAGCGGCTAATGAAAAAAGGGTTGGGCATACGGGAACACTTGACCCAATGGCAACAGGTGTTTTGCCTGTACTTTTGGGCAGAGCGACCGCGTTGTCAGGGCTGATGCTTGATGCAGATAAGCGCTATATAGCTACCGTAAGGCTGGGAATTGTTACCGACACCGATGATATTACGGGTGAAGTTATTTCAAGAAGAAAGGTTGAAATAACTGCTGAAAGGTTAAATGAGGCGTTAAGGCATTTTGTTGGAAAAATCAAGCAAAAGCCGCCTATTTACAGTGCCATTAAAAAGGACGGTGTGCGTCTTTATAAATTGGCACGTGAGGGGAAAGAAACCGATATTCCCGAAAGAGAGATTGAAATTTTTGACATTAAGCTTTTAGAGGGCTTAAATGCTGATTTTGAATTTAAAATAGAGACCTATGTTTCAAAGGGCACATACATACGCTCTTTGGCTCGGGATATCGGGGAATATTTAGGCTGCGGTGCAACCCTTACGTTTCTTTTAAGAACCTATGCTTCAGGCTTTGATATAAACGATTGTGTGTCGCTTGATATTCTTGATAATGACAACATAGAGCAGTATCTTTTAAACGAAGAATTGGCAGTAAGCTATTTGCCTGAGATAGTTGTTACATATAAACAGGCCGTTCGTTTTTGTAACGGAGGTCAGCTGGGCTTTGAACGTTTGCGTTTAGATTTAGATACTGTGACAGATGGTCAACTTTTCAGAGTTAAATTTGGAGCGAAATTTTTGGGGATAGGCTTTGCTGATTGCGAAAAAGAGCAGATAGGTATTAAATGTATCATTAATTATCCGGAGTGAAATGAATGAAAAATGCTATAGCTCTCGGCACCTTCGACGGTGTTCATAAAGGGCATATAGAGGTGCTTTCTTTGCCGAGTGAGTGCAGAAAGGTTGCCGTAACATTTCTGCATCCGCCCAAAAGCGGTGAGCAGATAATGACCGGTGAAGACAAGTGCCGTATTTTAAAAAGCATAGGTATTGATGAAATTTTAACCCTTGATTTTCAAGAGGTTAAGGATTATTCACCAGAGAAATTTCTTGAAATGCTATATGAGAAATATGAGCCTGCGGTGATTTCGTGCGGCTTTAACAACCGCTTTGGAAAAAATGCCGAGGGCGATGTTAATTTTCTTGAGGGCTTTTGTAAGGATAAGGGCATAACCTTAAATTGTGTACAACCTGTTTTACATAACGGTGAGGTGGTTTCCTCAACCTGTATAAGACAACTCCTTAAAGAAGGAAGAGTTGATAAAGCCAACGAGCTTTTGTATGAGCCCTTTTCCTTTGAAACAACGGTTTTAAAGGGTGACCAAAGAGGAAGAACAATCGGTTTTCCAACCGTAAATCAAAGATATCCGAGCGAGCTTGTAAAGCTGCGCTTTGGCGTTTATAAAACCAAAATAGTATTGGCAGATAAGGAATATTTCGGTATAACCAACATCGGAATAAGGCCTACATATAAATCAGATTACATTATAAGTGAAACATACATAAAAGATTTTAGCGGTGATCTTTACGGTAAAAACTTGCGTATTGTACCGCTTGAGTTTATAAGAGATGAGGTAAAGTTTTCCTCTCTTGAAGAATTAAAAAAACAAATTTTGAAGGATTTACAGGTGTAAGGAGAAGAAAAATGGCAACAAAAAAGAAAGGAAGTTCCGTTGGTAAGAGTAAAACAACTGCCAAAAAGGAGATGACCGCAGGAAGACAACAGCTTTTGTCAGTAATTTGGTTTACGGTGGCAGTGTTTTTTGCATGTGTTGTTTTTATAAAAGGACAAAATGTTTGGCTTTGGTTGCATAATGTTATTTTCGGTTTTTTCGGTATAACGGCATTTTTCTATCCGTTTTTAATAGGCTTTGTTGCAATTGTATCTGCACTTGACCGATTAAACCGCGCTATGATGGCAAAAATAACAGAAATAACTGCATTGGTTGTTTCTGTAGGTGTCACACTTGATATTTTCACAAAGCTTGATGAATGTAAATTTGCAACTCATATCACAAAAGCTTTTGAAAGCGGAGTGAAGCTTAAAAGCGGTGGTATCATAAGTGCTTTTTTGGGACATCCGTTGGAAAAGGCTTTTGGCACAGTGGGAGCGGCAATAACGGTTTTATTGCTTATTTTTGCTTTGATTATGATTGTTACGCACACAACTTTAGGAAAGCTGTTAAGCATATTCAGCCGCCCTGTAAAGGCTGTGTCAGAGCAGGCAGAAAATGATTATCAAGAGATGGTTGAAAACGGTGACGGCAAGCCGAAGAGAAAGCTTAGAGTGCTAAAAGGCTTTGATGTTGACATTCCCGTTGATGATAATGTGCAAAAGCCAGAACCACCAAAGCCTAATATTGATGAGCAACGCAAAAAGCTGGTAAATACTTATCTTGATGAAGAACAGGCAGAAGAGCCTGACGGCGCTCTTGATAAAAAGCGCATTAACGAAGCTTTGGAGACGGCTGTAAGTGAGGCTAAAGAAAAGCTTGGAATAGAGCCGGAGGATATAGATTTTAAGGAAGAAACCAAAAAGTTTACCGAGGATCTTAAGGAAATTGAAACGGCTACAGATAACGGCTACAGCTTTCCGCCTATTTCATTGCTTAAGGATACAGAAGCTTCAAATCTTTCTACCGCGGCAGGTGTTGAGGTTACTGCAGAGCATTTGGTTGAAACCCTGCGCAGCTTCGGTGTTGAAACAAGAATAGTTGATATAAGCCGTGGACCTACGGTTACCCGTTATGAATTACAGCCCTCTGCAGGCGTTAAGATCAGCAAGATAACAAACCTTGCGGATGATATTGCACTTAATCTTGCAACTGCCGGCGTACGTATTGAAGCACCTATTCCGAATAAGGCGGCTGTAGGTATTGAGGTACCTAACAAGTCAAGTGATGTTGTAGGTGTTAGGGGTATATTTGAGTCCTCTGCATTTACTGCGGCTAAAAGCAAGCTTACGGTGGCACTTGGTAAGGATATTGGTGGCAATGCTATTGTTACGGATATTGCAAAAATGCCGCACGGTCTTATAGCAGGTGCTACGGGCTCGGGTAAATCCGTATGTATAAATAGTATTATAATGAGTATTTTATATAAGGCAACACCAGAAGAGGTCAAGCTTTTAATGGTTGACCCCAAGGTTGTTGAGCTTGGCATTTATAACGGTATACCGCATTTGCTTGTTCCTGTAGTCACCGACCCCAGAAAAGCATCGGGTGCTTTGGGTTGGGCAGTTAGTGAAATGGAAAAGCGGTATGCAATGTTTGCAGACAGAGGTGTGCGTAACATTGAGGGGTACAACAATTTTGTTGAAACTCTTAATGACCCCGAAATCACAAAAATGCCGCATATTGTAATAATTATTGATGAGCTTGCTGATCTTATGATGACCGCACCTAATGAGGTTGAGGATTCTATCAACCGAATTGCGGCAAAAGCGAGAGCCGCAGGTATGCACCTTATCGTTGCTACTCAAAGACCTTCTGTTGATGTTATCACAGGTCTTATTAAGGCTAATATCCCCAGTAGAATAGCCTTCGCGGTTAAATCGCAGATAGACTCACGAACAATTATTGATAC
>JAZQKT010000008.1:0-5120 GCA_045542295.1 Acutalibacteraceae bacterium | reverse complement strand
GCTTGAGCTGCTTAAAAATACCCCCGCCGCCGCACTCGGCTCGTGTCGGCTTAAGCTTAAAAGCATAGACGAGGATAGAGAGTCCTATCAAAAGCTTTACGAAATTTTTAAAAAGTACGATATCGGATATTTTGTCTACATAGGCGGAAATGACAGTATGGATACCGTTTTAAAGCTGTCACAGTATTTTGAAAGGGAAAATATCACCGATATAAAGGTAATGGGTGCTCCAAAAACGGTTGATAATGACCTTATGATGACCGACCACACCCCCGGCTTTGGCTCGGCGGCAAAGTATATTGCCGCAACCTTTTCGGAAATCGGTCGCGACTGTGCCGTTTACGATGTTCCTGCCGTAACGGTGGTCGAGGTTATGGGCAGAAACGCAGGCTGGCTTACCGCCGCTTCGGCTCTGGCTCGGCTTAATGGCGGCATAGCGCCGCAGCTTATATATCTTCCCGAGGTAACCTTCTCGCTCGAGCGCTTTATAGAGGATGTAAAAACAGAGCTTTTAAAAAATCCCGCCGTTGTAGTAGCTGTCAGTGAGGGTATACGCGACGAGAGCGGCGCCTACGCCGCCGAAAGCTATCAGAGTGGCGCGGTCGATGTTTTCGGCCATAAATATCTTTCGGGCACAGCTAAATTTTTAAGCGACGTCGTAAAAGAAAAAATCGGTTGTAAGACAAGAGCTATTGAGCTTAATTTGATGCAAAGATGCGCTTCGCATCTGGCGTCCAAAACCGATATTGACGAATCCTTCTCCTTGGGTGCAAAGGCGGTTGAGCTTGCCCTTTTGGGACATAGCGGAGAAATGAGCACCATACTTCGGAAAGAAGGCGAAAATTATGAGGTTGAGTTTTCTTCGGCTCATATTTCGCTCGTTGCAAATGAGGAAAAGGTAATTCCTCGCGCCTTTATAAATAAAGAGGGTAATGACGTAAATGAGGCGCTTGTCAGCTACCTTAAGCCGCTTATCGTCGGAGAAACCTCGCCCGTTTTTGAAAACGGCATCCCCAAGCATTTCGTAATATAAAACAAAAAAGGCTTTCGGTAAAATGAACTGCACCAATTTGTGCAGACAGTACAAAAAAGGCTTCTATGGTAGCAAATATTAAGCAACATACTGACATCGCTTTTCGAGTGGTGTCAGTTTTGTTTTTAATTGAATACGCTGAGTGTTATAAAAATTGATATATTCGCCTATGAGGAGGCGAGCCTCCTCATAGGTCTGAAGTTTTGTGCGATAGATACATTCAGTTTTAAGAATTGAGAAGAAATTTTCTGCTAAAGCATTGTCGTAAGGATTACCGCGTCTTGACATTGATGGTGTAATGCCGTATGATTGTGTTAGCTTGAAGTACGCTTGTGAGGTATACTGAAAGCCTTGGTCACTGTGGAGCTGCAACTCTGCAGTGACTTTCTCTTTTTTCTTGGCTTCCCTGATTGTACTCAATACAAGATTCACGTTTTGTTCTGTTCCGGTCTTATATGCAACGATACTGTTGTCAAACAAATCCCTGATCACCGAAAGATAGAGAACACCCTGCTTTGTGTGTATGTATGAAATATCTGTAACCCACTTTTGATTTGGTCTTTCAGCAGAAAAATCTCTGTTAAGCAGATTAGGATATTTATGAAGATAATCTCCGTAGTTGCGGTATTTCTTTCTCCGAATTACCGATAACAATCCATATTTTTGCATAACTCTTAGTACCGTCTTAGGATTACGATAAATTCCATTCCTTTCAAGCCATATATGTACTCTGCGGTAACCATAGGTTCTTCCGCACTCTTCTTGACATTCTCGTATTTTCTCTGCCAATGGTAAATCCCATGCAGGTATATCCATTCTTGAAATATATCCGTAATATCCACTTCGAGATACTTTAAAGAACCGACACATTTCACTGATGGAATATTTGCCTTTGTGACGGTAGATTACCATATATTTTACGCTTGTCCTCACTTCCTTTCTGTGAGCAAGAGAAAATCCCGCATTAGTTCATTTTCCATTTCCAACGATTTGATCTTTGCGTCTTTTCGAGCAAGGATATATCTTAGTTCGGATACCTTATCTTGCTCTGTAACTACATAATCCTTCGGCGGTCTGCCTTTGCGTTTTAGCGATATTCCTGCTTGGTTTTTTCTTTCTGTTACATTTTTTCGGTAGAAGTAGTTGCGCATTTGTTTGTAACTAAAACCCAATTTGTTTCCTATTTCTCTGCTAGTGTATCCTTCTTTTCGTAATTCTTCGATTTCATATTCATAATCTTTTATGTGGCGATAACTTCTTGCCATAACTAAAGCCTCCTATGGTAGTTTCTTTAATTCTACCATAGGAGGCCTCTTTTTTCTATTGTCCGTTTTTAACGGACTTGTTCAAATTCGGAGAGTCTTTTATTTTCTATATTCAATTATATCTTTTATTTCACAATTTAGTGCGCTGCAAATACGCTCAAGAACATAACTGTCATATCTTTTGACATTGTTCTTGTAGTACTTATCAATCACCTGATATTGTATTCCTGTTCTTTTGGCAAGCTGGTATCTGGTAATACCCACAGATTTAAGCGCTTTATCAACCGTTAATCTAATCATAAATGTATTTTACACCTCTAAATACATTTTATTAGTGATATATGTATTTGACAACTCACTCAATTAGATATATATTTATATAAATATATAAAAAGTGGAATTATGAACGAGTATAAAAACCTTATCTGATTTTATTTAACGCCATAACCGACGCGACAAGAAAAATCGACGAGAGCGACATTTTTATGGCGAGGCAGCTATTGACAATAATTTGTGAAGGTTATATAATTGGTGCAGACAAGCAGGGGAACACATTGAATTTGCTCCTTTATAGATGGTTTAGGCGGAGCCTTCTAGCTACCAACGAGGTAGAAAGGAGGCAAAAACAAAAATCCTCGTTGGAATTTTACAACGAGGAGGTAGATACATTTAGATGGACTCAACATTAATAGTTGTTTTAATAATAGTTTATGCTATTATTTTCCAGATAAAGAAGTAAACCGCCTATTGCCGTAGGCGGTTTATGGATTTTGCGAATATTCATTTGCGAACATAAACGAACACGACCGAAGGTAACCGTCTAATTTGGTTCCCTTACTTGTCATCTTTATTTTATAAGAAGTTTATTAAAAAGTCAACACTTTTTTTGAATTCCATTGATTTCCCTCGATTCCCCTACTTTTTGGAACATAAAGTATAGTTGCATAATTAGATAAATCCTCACAGCATAAAATGTGCCCAAAAGGCATATTTCACATTTCCGGTAGTAAATATTTTACTTTCCCGACAGGGAAAATATCATTGGGAGTTGCGTAAATCTCTTATCGCAACTCCCTTTATCGTGTCTCTTTTTATGTGAACGGTTAGGGTAATAGGTCGCCTTGCCAGAGGTGGGATTTCATATCGACTTTGCCGTTTTCGAGGAAGGTGACACCCTCGCTCTCTAAAAGGGCGCGCTGGGCATCCTCGCCGCCGAAAACAAAGGCCTTTGCCGTCTCTCCAAAGCGGTTTACTACCCTATGGCAGGGAATATGCTCGGGGTCGGGGTTTGAGTGCAGGGCGTAGCCCACCACCTGCGACCAGCGAGGGTTTCCGGCGAGTGCGGCAACGAGGCCGTAGGTTGCGACCTTACCCTTGGGAATGGTTTTTACAACCGCATAAATTTTTTCGAACGTATTCATATTTTCTTCCTTTGGGGTACAATATTCTTACAGCAGAATGTTTTTAAGCTCATTTACCGAGCTTGCAAAATAGGTTGGATTTAAAGCGCGCATTTTTTCCAAATCGCCGTAGCCGTACAAGAGGGCGATGCTGTCAAGGTTATGAGCACGAGCGCCTGCGATGTCAAACTGCGTATCGCCAACCATTACGGTAGCATCCCCGTTTGCCTCGGGGAAGTTTTCAAACAGATAGGAAATGACATCCGCCTTTTCGCTCCTTGACTCTGCCATAGTGTTCCCTGCGACAAAGGTAAAATACTTGAGCAGGTCAAAATGCTCTAAAATTTGAGTGGCGTAATATTCCGGTTTTGAGGTTGCAAGGTAAAGCGGGGCTCCGCCGTCTACAAGCGAACTTAAAAGCTCGTCCATTCCCTCATAAACGGTGTTTTCAAAAATCCCGTGCTCACCGAAATATTCTCGGTAAACCTCCACCGCCTCTTCTGCCTTTTTGCGGTCAAAATTACAGTAATCCATAAAGGAATCGACAAGCGGTGGCCCGATAAAATGGTAAATCTCGCTTCTGTCGGGGATAGAAAATCCGTAATGCTTTAGGGCGTAAATCACCGAGTTTGTGATACCGAGCATAGGGTCGGTTAAGGTGCCGTCCAAATCAAACAGTATGTGCTTGTATTTCATAAAATTCTCCTTATTTTGTTTTCGGGCTGTAGCCGAAACGGCGTCGGTAGGCCCTGTAAAACACCGAGTAGTCGTTAAAGCCGCAGGCAATTGAGGCACGGGTGGGCGGAGTGCCGCCGCGGATTAACTGCTGTGCCGCCATTAGACGTTTTACGGTTATGTATTCCCAAACCGTTGAACCGGTTAGCGTTTTGAAAATTCGGCAGAGCTGCGGCTTTGAAATGTAAAAGCGCTGACAGATGGTGTTAAGCGAAAGCTCGTCCGAAAGATGACGGTTTATGTAATCAATTATTCTTGCGCCGAGACCGTCCGCTCCCTCCTGCTCGCAGTCACCCTTGCTTTCAAAGGCAATGCAAAGCTCGTTTAAAATGGGGATGAGCATTGAGATTATATGCTGGCGCGGATTTTTGGGTTTTTCCATAAGCCGCTCGGCAAGCGAGGCGCAGAGCGGAGTTGAAAAGTCGGACGGAGTGAAAAGATTGCGCTTTCCCAAATCACGCTCAACAAATGGCTTTAGAAGATTTCCCTCGGGGTCAATCGCTTTTATGATTTCGGGGTCAAAGCGCATCGAAACCCTCTCGTAGGGACGGGAGGTGTCAATTTCAACGGCGTGGCTTTCGGCGTGACGCATAATTAAAATGTCGCCCGGGTGGAGCGGATAGGTGGTTCCCTCTATCTTAAATGACGCCTTGCCGCGCACAAAATAGTATAGCTCATAAAAAAGAT
>JAZQKT010000007.1:0-41239 GCA_045542295.1 Acutalibacteraceae bacterium | reverse complement strand
TTCTGGGTAAAACCCTCGGACGTTGCAATTTATGTTGAGCGCGGCGCCGCAGATATCGGCGTTGCAGGTAAGGATATTTTGCTTGAATACTCGCCCGATGTATATGAGCTTTTAGACCTTAATATCGGCAAGTGCCGAATGGCTGTGGCGGCTAAAAAGGATTTTTGTGATGACACCTCAAAAACCCTGCGTGTTGCAACAAAGTTTTCCAATATAGCTAAAAGCTACTACGCTAAAAAATGCCGTGACATTGATATTATTCACCTTAACGGCTCAATAGAAATCGCTCCGATACTTGATTTGTCGGACGTAATTGTGGATATAGTTGAAACAGGAAAAACTCTGCTTGAAAACGACCTTGCCCCGTTTGAGACCATTGTTCCCATAAGCGCAAGGCTAATTTCAAACAAAGCTTCCTTCGGCTTCAAAACCGAAAGAATTGAACAAATTAAAAAAGGACTCCTGACAGAGGTGCAGAAAAATGATTAAAATTATGAAATACGGTGAGGTTTCACCCAAGGAAATCTTCGCAAGAGGCAAAACCTCCTTTGATGTTGGTGACATTGTAACTGATATAATAGAAAACGTTAAGCAAAACGGTGATAAAGCGCTTTTTGAATATTGTGAAAAATTTGATAAAGCCAAGCTTACCTCTTTAGAAGTAAGCGCAGAGGAAATTGAAGAAGCCTTTAAAACGGTTGAGCCCCGTTTTATTGAAATACTTGAAAAGGCGGCAGAAAATATCCGCAACTTTCATAAAAAACAGGTTCGTAATAGCTTTATTATAAACGAGCAGGACGGTATTGTAACCGGTCAAAAGGTTACACCTATTGAAAAGGTTGGTCTTTATGTTCCGGGCGGCACTGCGGCATACCCCTCTACCGTGCTTATGGACAGTATTCCTGCAAAAATTGCAGGCTGTGACGAAATTTGCATAACCACTCCCCCTTCGGCTGACGGCAAAGTAAACCCCGTAATATTGGCAGCAGCTAAAATTGCAGGCGTTAACCGCATTTTTAAGGTGGGCGGAGCGCAGGCTATAGCCGCACTTAGCTACGGTACAGAAACCATACCCAAGGTTGATAAAATTGTAGGCCCCGGCAACGCTTTCGTGGCAGAGGCTAAACGTCAGGTTTTTGGTTTGGTATCTATTGATATGATAGCGGGCCCCAGCGAGATTTTAGTAATTGCTGACTCAAAAAGTGACCCCCGCTTTGTAGCGGCTGACCTTTTATCCCAGGCAGAGCACGATAAAATGGCCAGTGCTGTGCTTGTGACCGACAGTATGGAGCTTGCAAAAAAGGTTAGCGAGGAAATTGAGAAACAGTTAAAAGAGCTTCCCCGCGAAGAAATCGCAAGAGCTTCAATTGATTCAAACGGCAAAATAATAGTGGCAGACGATATTAGTGACGTTATTGCCGTTTCAAACGAAATAGCTCCCGAGCATTTGGAACTTTGCGTTGATAACCCCTTTGATTACCTTGATAAAATCAAAAACGCAGGCAGTATTTTTATGGGTCGCTACTGCCCCGAGTCTTTGGGTGACTATTATGCAGGACCTAATCACACCCTGCCGACATCGGGTACAGCAAGATTTTCAAGTCCTTTGTCGGTTGATGATTTTGTTAAAAAATCACAGTACACCTATTACACAAAGGAAGCACTAAACCGAGTTGCAGAGGACGTTGCCTTTTTTGCAGAAAAAGAGGGACTTTCCGCCCACGCAAGAAGTGCTACAATAAGATTTAAGGACGAGGCAAAATAATGAGCAGATTTTTAAGCGAGAGCCTGCAAAAACTGGAAAGCTACACCCCCGGTGAGCAACCGCAGGATAAAAAATATATAAAGCTTAATACAAACGAGTCACCCTTTCCCCCTTCAGACGGAGTTATAAAGGCTATAAATGAGACCGAAATAAGGGATTTGCGCCTTTACTGTGACCCGGAATGTAAAAAACTGCGTTATGCGTTGGCTGACTGCTATAATGTAGCGCCCGAAAATATTTTCCTTTCAAACGGTTCGGACGATATTTTGAATTTCAGCTTTATGGCTTACGGAAGCGGCGGTGCCGCCTTTGCAGACATTACTTATGGCTTTTACAGCGTTTTTGCCGAGCTTTACGGCATAAAACCCGAAATTATACCCTTAAGAGACGATTTTACTATTGACACAGAGCGCTTTTGCGGTCAAAATAGATTGGTGGTAATTGCAAACCCCAATGCCCCCACGGGAATTGCGCTCTCTTTAGAGGAGATTGAAAAAATAGTTGCCTCAAATAAAAACAGCGTTGTTCTTATTGATGAGGCTTACGTTGATTTCGGCGGTACATCCTGTGCCGAGCTTACCAAAAAATATGACAATCTTTTGTGTGTTTGTACCTTTTCAAAGTCACGCAGTATGGCCGGCGCAAGGCTTGGCTTTGCAATAGGAAGCAGTGAGCTTATTGCTGACCTTGAAAAAATCAAATATTCTACCAATCCTTACAACATTAACCGCTTAACACAGGTAGCAGGAGTAAAAGCGATTGAGGAAAACGATTATTATATGCTTAACTGCAAAAAAATAATCGAAAACCGCGACTATACTGTAAAAGAGCTTGAAGGGATGGGCTTTACGGTTCTGCCATCAAAGGCAAATTTCGTTTTTGCCAAAAGCGATAAAATTAACGGCAAAGCGCTTTACCAAAGGCTCAAAGAAAACGGTATTTTAATCCGCCATTTTGAAAAGCCGAGGATAAATGAATACAACCGCATCACAATTGGCAGCCGCGAAGAAATGGAAGCTTTTATAAAAGCAGTTAAAAAAATATTTGACGAGATGAGTCTTTAGTATGAAAAAATCTCTTATATTTTTAATTATCGCTTTAATAATTATTGTTATTGGTTTAATTGCTTATCCGCACATAGAAATAAAAACAGCAGATAAACTGTTTGTATGCCGCTACAGTGATGACTTAAGCGAATTTGAAGACAATGCTTCCTACAACGAGTTGTATTTTTATAATCAAAAAAGAGATATCTCAATAAAAAGCTTTGATGTTAAAAATTTCCTGTTCTTCTATCTGCTTGAGCTTGAATATACAGACGGTGATTTCAGAAAAACACAGTTTGTTCTTGAAGAGGAATATATTAAAAACTGGATTGAAAATGCAGAAATTACCGATAACCCCAATAACATTGATATAAAAGCTCTTATTGCCGACAAAAAGGCTGTTGTCAGCAACAAAAGGTATCTTGGAAACGATTATGAAAATATAATAACCTTTAAGCTTGACGGCAGGTATGACGAGCTATCGGTCTTTTATGTTGAAGATTTATTGGTAATTCAGGTGGGCTCGCCCGATGAGCTTCCAAAATTCATTGCCTACAGGCAGTAAAATTTCAAAAGGAGAAACTTTATGAGAATAGCAGAAATTAACCGCAAAACCAACGAAACAGATATTAAATTAAAGCTTAATATTGACGGTAAGGGTGACTCGAAAATAAATTCGGGCTGCGGTTTTTTGGACCATATGCTAACCCTTCTTGCCCGCCACGCACGCTTTGACCTTGAGGTTGAGTGCAAGGGTGACACCTTTGTTGACTACCATCATACGGTTGAAGACATCGGTATTGTTTTTGGTGATGCTTTAAAAACCGCTCTCGGCGATATGAAGGGCATTATCCGTTACGGAAGCTTTTTACTCCCGATGGACGAAACCCTTATTCTTTCTGCGGTTGATATTTCCGGCAGAAGCCACCTGGCTTACGGGCTTAAAATTCCATCACAAAGAGTGGGGGATTTTGATACCGAGCTTACCGAGGAATTTTTCATAAGTCTTGTGCGCCACGCAAATATAACTCTGCACATTAATCAGATAAGCGGCAGTAATTCACACCACATTATTGAGGGTGCTTTTAAATCGGTTGCACGCTCACTAAAAGCGGCTACTGCAATTGACCCCGAATTTAAGGACGAAATCCCCTCAACCAAAGGAGTTTTATAATGATAGCAATTATTGACTACGGCGTTGGCAATTTATTTTCGCTTTCATCATCCTTTAAAGCAATTGGTGCCGATACTGTAATTACGGGCGACCCCGATGTGATAAAAAAAGCCGACAAGCTGATTTTACCGGGTGTTGGTGCTTTTGGCGATGCCATAAACAAGCTCCGATTAACAGGACTTGATAAGGTAATCATTGATGAGGCAAACAAAGGTAAACCGATTATGGGAATTTGCCTTGGAATGCAGATGCTTTTTGAAAAAAGCCTTGAATACGGTGAGCATTCGGGGTTAGGGCTTATAAAGGGCGCTGTTGTGCCAATGGAGGGCAGTATCCCCAAAAACTTGAAGATTCCGCACATTGGCTGGAATGCGTTAATATTTAAACAAAAAAATCCGCTCTTTAAATACATAAAAAACGGTGATTGCGTTTATTTTGTTCATTCCTTTTATGCCGAAGGCTGTGAGTCTTCAACTTTAGCCACCGCCGAATACGGTAAGGAGCTTACTGCAGCAGTTGCAAGCGGCAATGTTTACGGTTGCCAATTCCACCCCGAAAAGAGCGGCAATGTGGGACTTAACATTTTAAAAGCATTTTGTGAAACGGAGTAAAATATGAAGCTTTTTCCTGCAATAGATTTATATGACGGCAAGGCTGTTCGCCTTTATAAGGGTGACTACAGCAATATGACCGTTTATAGCGAAAATCCAATAGAAATAGCACGTGATTTTGAAAAACTGGGTGCCAGGTATATCCATATCGTGGATTTAGAGGGTGCAAAGGACGGCACAACACCAAACCTTAATATTGTAAAGCAAATAGCCAACGAAACAACCCTTTTCACTGAAATCGGCGGTGGTATCCGTTCAATAGAGACGGTCAAAGCATACCTTGAAAACGGTGTTGACCGTGTGATTTTGGGCACTGCCGCAGTAAATGATGAGGCATTTTTAAAGCAAGCCATAGCACTGTACGGTGAAAAAATAGCCGTTGGCGTGGATATTAAGGATGGATTTGTTGCAATTAAGGGCTGGACCGAAAAATCCGAATATTCCTGCAACGAATTCTGCCGAAAAATGCAAAGTATCGGCGTTAAGACCATTATTTGCACAGATATTTCAAAGGACGGTGCAATGCAAGGCACTAACCGTGAGCTTTATAGGGAGCTGTCCCAAAGGTTCAGCATTGATATTACCGCTTCGGGCGGTGTATCGAGCATTGATGATATAAAGGCATTAAGAAAGCTTGATTTATACGGTGCGATTATAGGTAAGGCTTATTATATCGGAGCTATTGATTTAAAGGAAGCATTGGAGGCGGCAAAATGATTACCAAAAGAATTATCCCCTGCCTTGATGTTAAAAACGGACGTGTTGTAAAGGGTGTGAATTTTTCAAACCTTAATGACGTTTCCTCTCCTGTTGAGCTTGGAAAGTATTACAGCGACTGCGGTGCAGATGAACTTGTTTTTTATGACATCACCGCTTCGAGTGACGGCAGAAAGCTCTTTACCGATATTTTAACCGAGGTGGCACAAAACATTTTTATCCCCTTAACGGTTGGCGGCGGAATTAATACCATTGATGATTTTGACCGAGTGCTGAAATGCGGTGCAGACAAGGTGAGCGTTAATTCGGGTGCTATTAAAAACCCCGATTTGATAAAAGAGGCTGCTCAAAAATACGGCAACCAATGCGTAGTAATTTCTTCAGACATAAAACGTGTTGACGGTGAATTTCGTGTGTTTGCAAAGGGCGGACGTGAAGACACAGGGTTAGAAGCCATTTCCTGGATAAAGCGCTGTGTTGGGAACGGAGCAGGTGAGGTTGTTGTAAATTCAATCGATACCGACGGTGTTAAAAAAGGCTTTGACATTGAGCTTCTAAAACTCGTGTGCGAGGCGGTTAACGTGCCGGTTATAGCCTCCGGCGGTGCCGGCGGGGAAGCAGATTTTGTGACACTTTTCAAAGAAATTCCCGATATTGATGCCGGACTTGCCGCATCAATCTTCCACTTTGGCGAGGTTAAAATATCAGACCTTAAGAAAACACTTAAAAACAATAATATTACAGTAAGGTTATAGGTGACAGTAATGATTAATATTAATGAGCTTAAATTTGATAAAAACGGTCTTATCCCTGCAGTTGTTGTGGATAACATAACAAAAAAGGTGCTAACCCTGGCTTATATGAATGAGGAAAGCCTTAAGATTTCTATTGAAAAGGGGCTTACCTGCTTTTACAGCCGCTCAAGAAATGAGCTGTGGCTTAAGGGCGAAACCAGCGGCAACTACCAACACATTGTATCAATCACCGCCGACTGTGACAAGGATGCCTTGGTGGTTGTGGTTGAAAAGGACGGTCCCGCTTGCCATTTAGGTACCGATTCCTGCTTTACCGCACCCGTTTACGAAAGCGATGAGCTCCATGAATTTTCAATGGACAGCCTTTATGGGCTTTTAGAAGAAAGAAAGGCAGAGCTGCCCGAGGGCTCATATACAACCTATCTGTTCCAAAAGGGTATTGATAAAATACTTAAAAAAATCGGTGAAGAATCAACCGAGGTTATAATTGCCGCCAAGGCGGACGATAAGGCCGAAACCGTTTACGAAATTGCTGACCTTGCTTATCACATTTCCGTAATGATGGTTGAAATGGGAATAAGTCTTGAGGATGTACGCAAGGAGCTTGCCTCACGTCACGTTATTGACCACAAGGTAAAGCAAGAGAAAATGACAGGCACTAAATAGAAACAAAAGAACCGAATTTCTTTAAAGAAATTCGGTTCTTTTAATTTTAAAACGCTTATTTCATAAATTCATACATTGCTTTGTAGCACATATAAACATCAAACTTTGCAGTGGTTTCAAAGGGAGCGTGCATTGAAAGCACAGGCACACCCAAATCAACAACATCTATACCCAGGTTAGCGATATACATTGCAACCGTACCGCCGCCGCCTGCATCAACCTTACCAAGCTCGCCCGATTGCCAAACAATATCAGCCCCGTCAAGCAAGCCTCTTACACTTGCCACAAACTCTGCAGAAGCATCCGATGTGCCCGATTTTCCTCTGGCACCGGTGTATTTTGTAACCACAACACCGTAATTAAGGAAGGACGCATTTCTTCTTTCCATAACATCCTGGAAGGTGGGGTCGGTACCGGCATTAACATCAGCAGAAAGGCATTTAGAATTTCTTAAAGCCACAGTAGCGTCACCGCCCTGCATTTTTGCAAGATCGCCGATAATATAGCGTAAGAAGTCAGATTCAAGACCCGTATTTCCCATAGAGCCGATTTCTTCCTTATCGGCAAGAATTGCAAGTGCGGTTTTTTCGGGTAAAGCAATATCTAAAATTGCCGTTAGTGCAGGATACGCACAAACTCGGTCATCCTGACCGTAAGCACCGATAAGTGAACGGTCAAAACCTATATCGCAAGCCTGAAGAGCAGGAACAAGCTCAAGCTCGGCAGATAAGAAATCCGCCTCGGTAACACCGTATTTTTCGTTGAGAAGCTTTAAAATATTAAGCTTAACAAGCTCACTTCCCTTATCGCTCTTAAAGGGATGACTGCCTACAAGCACGTTAAGCTCCTCACCCTTTATTCCCTCATTAAGTGTACGCTTGCTCTGCTCTGCCGCAAGGTGGGGCAGTAAATCATTTATAACAAATTTAGGCTCATCGTCCTTTTCACCTATAGAAACCTCTTTAATCGTACCGTCCTTAAGTGCAAAAACGCCGTGAAGTGCCAACGGAACAGCCGTCCACTGATATTTCTTTATACCGCCGTAATAATGGGTTTTAAAGAGTGCTAACTCAAGCTCCTCATATAACGGATTTGGCTTTAAATCAAGTCGGGGCGAATCGATGTGTGCCGCAGTAATATTAACTCCGTTTTCCACCGCCTCTTTACCTATAACCGCAAAGGCAACCGCTTTGCCGCGGTTATTAATATAAACCTTATCACCGCTACTATATTTTTTATTACGGCAAAATTCAGTAAAGCCTGCCTTTTCTGCCATAGTAATAGCCACTTTTACAGCCTCTCTTTCGGTTTTTGCGGCATCTAAAAATGCCTTATAACCTTCACAATAGCTGTCAGCCTTTTCTAAAACTTCATCACTTGCAGTAAGCCTGCCGTTTTTTTTGGTATTAAAAAGCTTTTCCTTTAAAAGCTCTGCCTGTGTTTTTTCGGACATACTTAAATACTCCTTTATAAATTAGTTAAAAATGCTTTGAATTCACCTATAAACTCATCAGCATTTCCGTTATTAAAAATCACCGCATCGGCACTTTGCTTATAAAAATCATCATCCTTGCCTGCATTCATTCTAAGCAAAGCCGCATCCTTTGTTAATCCGTCACGCGCCATTATTCTTTTCAGTCTAATATCGCTGTTTGCCAAAACAGCAAGAGTTTTGGTGCAAACCGCATCGATCCCGCTTTCAAACAAGGTGGGGGCATCCAAAATAACCCTTTGAACATTTTCCATTTCCTGCTCTACCAGCTCTTTAATAAACGGAAATAAAGTGGAATTTAAAAGCTCGGTATTTTCTTTAGTTGAAAAAGCTTTTCTTGCCAATTCTCGGCGATTAAGACTGCCGTCTAATAGGAGTATATCCTCTCCAAAGACTTTTATTAATGCCTCAAGCCCTTTTGTTCCCTTTTCAACCGCCTTGCGCGCCAAAGCATCACAATCAATCACCTTATATCCGTAATGCTTTGCGGTTTCGGTAAGACTGCTCTTGCCAGCGCCCGTAGGGCCTGTAAGACCGATTATTTCCTTTGTATTAAGCTTTATAACCCTAAAGCCCGTTGCCCTTATAAGACGGTTATAAACCGCCAAACCAACGCCCTGCTTTGACGGAGCGTGGATAAATACACGTCCCACCTCAAAGCTGTCAACCTTACGCAAAACCGAAAAAACCTCGTGCGCTAAAGTGAACTCATTTTTTTCCTTGCCGTAAACAAGCTTGGGTATTTTAATTAAGCCGGCTTCCTCTTCAAAGCAAACCGCAAGACTGTTTTCTTCACTGTTTACAAGCTCGGCAAAGCTTTTAGCGTCCCCCTCAACCAAATAGCTTTCGGTTTTTGGGGCATAGTGCTTATATTTCATTCCGGGAGAGGCCACAGCCTCACCTCTTTGGGGCTCTGCTAAAACTGCCTTATCCTGCGTAATATCAGGGATAACCTCTGAAAGCTCCTCAAAGGTTACAGCGCCCGGTCGCAAAAGGCGGGGCGGATTGCAGCAAAAGGAAACAACCGTAGATTCCACTCCCACACCGCACTCACTGCCAAAAACTATTGCATCTATTTTACCGTCCAAATCGTTTTCAACATGAAAGGCATTTGTGGGGCTTGGTGAACCCGACCTGTTTGCCGACGGTGCGGCAAGCGGCAGACCGCTCCTTTTTATTATGTCCAAAGCCACCTCATCGCTCGGCATTCTTACCGCAACTGTATCAAGACCTGCTGATACGCAAGGGGCTGTTTTGTTTGTTCTTTTAAGCACCATAGTAAAGGGTCCCGGCCAAAATCTTTCAGCACATTTAAGTGCTTCTTTTGGAATATCCGCGGCAACCTCGTTCAGCATATCCATATCCGAAATATGCACAATGAGAGGGTTATCCTGCGGTCTTCCCTTGGCAACAAAAACCTTTTTAATGGCATTTTCATCATAGGCGGATGCCGCAAGTCCGTATACCGTTTCTGTGGGAATTGCAACAATACCGCCGTTTTGGAGTATCTCGGTTGCTCGGTCTACAGCCTTATTGTAGCCATCCTGAAGCCGTAATTTTTCGGTTTTCATTTTTATTCCTGTTCTTCCTTTAATGCCTCGGTGCGGTAGTAAGTGATTAGTGCATCTACAACCTCATCAATATCACCGTTAAGCATCTGTTCAAGCTTATAAAGAGTAAGTCCGATTCTGTGGTCGGTCACTCTGCCCTGCGGATAGTTATAGGTTCTTATTCTTTCGCTTCGGTCACCTGTACCTACCTGTGACTTTCTGTCCGATGCAATAGCCTCATCATGCTCACGTTGAGCCACATCCAAAAGGCGTGAACGCAAAATTTTAAGCGCCTTATCCTTATTTTTAAACTGACTTCTTTCATCCTGACATTCAACAACAGTACCTGTAGGCAAATGGGTAACACGGATAGCGGATGAGGTTTTATTAATGTGCTGTCCGCCTGCACCCGATGAACGGAAGGTATCTATTTTAAGGTCATTCGGATTTATTTCAAGCTCAACATCCTCGGCCTCGGGAAGTACTGCAACAGTTACGGTTGAGGTGTGGATTCGTCCTTGAGTTTCAGTATCGGGTACGCGCTGAACACGGTGAACTCCGCTTTCATACTTAAAGCGTGAATAAGCGCCCTCACCCTCAATCATAAAGCTGATTTCTTTGTAACCGCCAAGCTCGGTTTCGTTAGCGTATACAACCTCTATACTCCAGCGTCTGCTCTCTGCATACATTGTGTACATTCTGAAAAGTGAGCCTGCAAAAAGAGCCGCCTCTTCACCGCCTGCTCCGCCTCTGATTTCAACTATAACGTTCTTTTCGTCATTAGGGTCTTTAGGCAAAAGCAAGATTTTAAGCTCATCCGAGAATATTTCAATATTCTCCTTTGCTTGCTTTAATTCTTCCTCGGCAAGCTCCTTAAGCTCCTTGTCAAGTCCGCTTTCGGCAAGCAATTCAAGTGCTTCCCTTTCGGTATTCTTTGCCTGGGCATATTCGCGGTATTTTTCAACCAATGGTGTAAGCTCACTATGCTCCTTCATAAGCTTTCTAAAAAGCTCATTGTTGGAAACTATTTCAGGATGAGTAAGCTCTTCACCAATCTGTTCATATCGGTTTACAACCGATTCAAGTTTATCAAACATATATTTACTCCAATAGTTCAGGTAGTTTTGGGGATGACCCTCTTGAGTGCTTTTTCTGCCTTAACACGCGGCACCATAACCTCGTGTCCACAGCCGTCACACACTAGCTTAAAGTCAATTCCCACTCTTGTAACGGTAAAAACATCATTCCCGCAAGGGTGTTTTTTCTTCATTTGAAGCTTATCGCCAACATTTATGTCCATAAGTCCTCTCCGTTACGCCTTTATTTCCTTTAAGAATTCGCCTATGCGCTTTATAGCCTCATTAATATGCTCAACAGAATAACAGTATGATGCTCTTATAAAGCCCTCACCACTGTCACCGAAAGCAGTCCCCGGCACTACAGCAACCTTTTTACTGTAAAGCAGCTTTTCACAAAATTCCTCACTGCTCATTCCTGTGGACTGTATGGATGGAAATGCATAAAAAGCGCCCTTTGGCTCTCTGCAGGTGAGTCCGATTTTGTTAAAGCCCGAAACCATAATTCTTCGGCGCATATTATATTCCTTGTGCATATGCTCTACATCCTCATCACAGCTTTTTAGTGCCTCAATAGCGGCAAACTGCGATGTTGTAGGAGCGCACATTATTGCATACTGATGAATTTTAATAAGCTGCTCCATAATTTCCTTTGGTCCGCAGGCAAAGCCCAAGCGCCAGCCCGTCATTGAAAAGGACTTTGAAAAGCCGTTAATTGTAACGGTTCTTTCCCACATTCCCTCAACCGATGCGGGTGAGCAATGCGACACGCCGCCAAAGGTAAGCTCTGAATATATTTCATCAGATAACACAATTATATCTGTATCCTTAATCACCTCATAAAGCCCGATTAAATCCTGCTTTTCCATTATTGCTCCCGTAGGGTTGCATGGGTAGGGCAAAATTATCAGCTTTGTGCGATCGGTAATAGCGTTTTTCAGTTCTTCAGGCGTTACCTTGAAATCATTTTCGGCTTTAGTGTTAATTATAACCGGCACACCGCCTGCAAGACGGGTTATGGGCTCATAGCAAACATAGCTCGGTTGCGGAATAATAACCTCATCACCGCAGGAGACCAATGCTCTCACGCAGGCATCAATAGCCTCACTTCCGCCAACAGTTACAAGTATTTCATTTTCAGGTTCATAACAAAGCCCATATTTGCGCTTCATATACTTTGAAATTTCATTAAGAAGCCTTATTTCACCCTTGTTAGAGGTATACTTTGTCTTTCCCTTCTCAAGTGACTCAATACCGGCCTTTCTTATTTGCCAAGGGGTTTGAAAGTCCGGCTCGCCGACACCTAAGGATATTACATCCTCCATAGTTGCGGCAATATCGAAAAACTTTCTTATTCCCGACGGCTTCATATCTAAAACGGTTTTATTTAAAACCTTTGAATAATCTATCATACCCAGAGTTGCCCCCTGTCATCCTCCTCGGCAGAGATAAGCTCAACATCAAGCTCCTTATATCTACGCATTACAAAATGTGTTGTGGTTGAGGTTACGGAATCTATAGTTGCCAACTCCTTTGCCACAAAGGATGAAACATCACGCAAGGTTTTACCCTTAACCACAACATTAAGGTCATAAACACCCGACATAAGATATACCGACTCAACCTGACTGTATGCCATAATCTTTTTTGCAACCTCTTCAAAGCCAAGGCCGGCTTTAGGTACAACGTTAAGCTCAACTATAGCCGAAACATAAGCGCTGTCAAGCTTTTCCCAGTCAACAACCGCCTTATAGCCTTTTAAAAGCCCGTCCTTTTCTAGCTCTTTAATACTGCTTTCAACCTCTTGCTCGGTTATCTCAAGCATTGTTGCAATTTCCTCTGCAGTAAAACGCGCATTGCGGGCTAATAATTTGAGTATTTCGTATTTCATCTCGGTAAAACCTCCTAAAAATAAAATCCTGAAGTCATAAGACTTCAGGACGAATGTTTAGTCTGACAAGAATCAGTCTATCCGTGGTATCACCTGAATTCAGAAATAATATTTCTGCACTCAAAGTCATTTAACGGTGACAGCCGTCTGCCCTTTCGGGAGCTACTCAGGGATAGCTTCGCTAAATATCTTTCAAAAAGCTTTCACCAACCGCTTTCTCTCTTAATTTAAAATATCAGCTACTTATTCCCATCAAAGCATTTAGTCTTTATTATATAATACTATTTAAGGTAATTTATGTCAAGAAAAAACACCGGTAAAATGTTTAATGGAGCATCTATAGAAACCTTTCCACCGTAATAAAAGTTTCCGTTTATATCCTTCCAAGTACCTCGCGGAAAGGTAACCGTACGCGAAACGGCACCCTTTTCATAAACGGGTGCCACCATTATCCTGTCACCCAGCATAAACTGATCTGTTATATTATGTAAACCTTGATGCGGGAAAACATATTCCAAATAGCGAATAATCGGTTCTCCCGTTTTTGCAGACTGTTTAACAAGATTTACTATTATTTCTGCATATTCGATATGTGTTTTTGCAGAATCAAGACATAGTTTTGCATATTCTTTATCTAACACCCGCCAAGGGGCGGCAGAATATTGCATCATAGGCATAAGGGCTGCACATTGAGAATAACGAACAAAAAGCTCTTGGTCAAGATTATCTGCATTGGCTGAAAAATTTTGGTACTCTCCGCCACCAATCATATCCGGACATACATAAGGATGCCCCATAATGCTTTGTGCAAGTGCGCAAGGAATGAGAGATGCCACGCCATTTTTATCCCAACTATGAGCTTTATCACGTAAACGCTGCACTAATGCCTCGCCACCACATTTAAAGCATGCCCTATACTCATTAAAACTATACTCTTTACCTAACATACCCCAAGCTTCGCTCATTGCATTTCCGTCTAGGTTACCGTAAGTAATGTCATCATCATAATAATAACGTGCATCACCGGCATCAAATTTGAAGCCGTCAATCCCATAATTATTCATCAAATTGCCAAGTTGCGATTTAAACCATTTCACAGCATTAGGATTACTTAAATCCAACATTGCCGAAAAACCGTTCCACCATTTCCTGACAGCAATATTCCCCGTTTTGTCTTTTACCAAAAAACCTTGCTTACCAAGCTCTCTGAAAACAAGTGTATCAGGTGTGATAAAGGGACAAATCCAAAGCATCACGGAAAAGCCCTTATCATGAAGCTTTTTTACCATTTCTTTTGGATTTGTGAATGCTTCTCGGTTAAAGTCCCATTTACCATAGTAGGGACTCCAACCGTCATCTATCATTAAAACTCCCGCAGGATAGCCATTATCAATCAACTGTTTTGCATAATTTATAACATTTTCTTGGGTTTGATCAAATGTAAGTTCAATCCAAGTGTTATATTGAGGAGCATTAAAGAATTTCAACGCAGGATATTTATTTGATGGCGGAAAATATTTTTCAGATGCCGCTTTAAAAGCACCCGACAAATTTTCATAGCCCTCATAAAGCAATATTTCATTTTTTAATGAAGAAAGTTTAATTTCACCGTTGCTGATTTCAAATGAAAATCCATTTTCTGACCATATATATCTGCCTTGGTCTGAAAGTAACAACGGTACCGCTTGATTGTCGGTTGTATTAGGGTCAATACTGCGTGAAAAAACTGTCGTTTTGTCAAACGGCATAATAATTCCATCGTCGGAGCAACCACCCCACCAATGCTCATTATCTTTAATTTTTACTCTTCGTTCATTCATAATGCACCTTTTTAAGCCGCCTTCTAATATACTAACAAAAATCAAACGAAGCAACAGTTATTTGCTCATTATCTCCCCAATCGGAAATAGGAACCAAAATTAATTTATCAAAAGGTTTGTTAATTTCCAAGTGATATGCTCGCTTACAATTTTCTGTTATATATAAAAGTTCTTCACATTCACCTTCGCATTCACCAATAAGTTTAAATTCTTTACATAAAGTTTTTGGCATGGTTAAATTGGGAGCATACCGTTTCACATTCATTCTGGTTGGACGCTTACGCTGAACCCAATCACCATCCAATGTATCACGGTTCAGGTCACTGTCAAAAACAATATGTACCGATTTAATTTCGGTTTTTGGGAATTCATAAGAAACCTCATTTCCGGCATAGACCTTACAAGCATAATTTTCACTGTTTGTATTATATAGTCTGTGCGGTCTGTCCTGGGCATTACGTATCCTTTCATCAGCGCCTAATAGTCGCGCTTTTTTACAAATATCAGATATATTCCTCAGATTAGACGGTAAGAAGCTGTCCTCATTCAAAAGAAGCTCTTGCACTTTTTCAATATGATGCAAATATACATCGTGCGGTGTTACACCGTATTGCGAAGCAATCACAGCCGCTTTACCTACCGCTTCTCCTAAAAGGGCACAGGTTGCCATAACACGTATGCTGCTCATAGCGGTGTGAGTCATACTTATATTTCTGCCTGCAAAAAACAGGTTTTGAACATTTTTAGAATAAAGAGAACGGTACGGAATTGAGTACGGTGCCGGGGTTTTAATATCGGTATTAGGCGTACCTTTGTGATAAAATCCTGCAGGAAAATGGTCGTCAACAGGCCATCCTCCAAAAGCGATTTCATCAGGAAAAACCTTACCGTCGGAAATATCCCGTTGGGTAATCATATATTCACCGCACATTCTGCGCGACTCACGTTTGCCCGGCAAAAATCCCAAGAAATCCAAATCCCAATTTTCCGTATCATACTTTTTACTGTTCTTTATGTAATCCCAAGTTCCTAATGCCAAAGACACCAACTCGTCACGCAACTGCTCGGTATCGGCAATAGTATCCCTATCGCCGCCAAGCTCCAGATACCAATAATTTTGGGTGTATATATGAGGATCGGGATTACGGGACACAAAATGCTTTTCTTCAAGTTTAGTGGCCCATTCAGGCGATTTAAAATCAACCTTATGCTCCGTTTCTTTTCCGCTTATAAGACACGACATACCCATTGTCATAGCATCTGCTTCTACAACATGAGTGGTTTCGCAAAACTCGTCACGTGATTCTCTGCCAATGCGGAATTGGGCATCACACAAAGGAGCCAAGATACTATCGCCCGAGCTGTCACAAAAATATTTTGCCTTTACATTATAAAAACATTGAGTAGTCATCTGGTAACCCTTAACCGAGTTAATTTTGACATTACGGCCGTAAGCAAATTCGCCTTTTGTAATATCCGCATCCATACAAGTACAGTTTAGCAAAAGGTTTATATTTTTTTCTCGCCGTACAAAACCGTAAAGTATGCTGTCCCAAATCGGATAATTTCTTGTGGGATTGCGATAACAGTTTTCAAGCATAATTTCTTCAAGAATACCTGTTTCACGGTTGTTATCGCCGTCAGCTCCGGAAACCCACATTCTAATCTCCGAAGAGGCATTACCGCCCAAAACAGCACGTTCGTGCATAAGGACAACCTGCAAGCCTTCTCGTGCAGCAGAAATTGCCGCAATCATTCCGGCAAGACCGCCGCCTATTACACATAAATCACATTCTAAATTTTTTTGGTTAAGCATTTCAAAAGCACTCCTTATTGAAATTTTATAAGCCTTATGATACAATTATATTGCATTTTAATGCTTTTTTCTATGGCTATACTGCTCAAAAATATGAAATTTATGCACAAAAGGTGATTTTATGGACAAGCTTACGGACAATATTGTTTTATATCTTGATTACCTGAACAACGGTTGCAATCTTAATACATCTATTCACTTTCCGGAAAAATTAATTAATTCAATTCCCAAAAAATATTATATGAAACTTGCTCCCTTCAACTATCACACAAATGCATATTGTGCTAATGTTAAAAAGAATTTAAAATCTATAAACAAAGTTAACAAATGTATACTTGAGCAACGGGAATGTTATAAAAAATTCAAAAATAACGAAAGCTTTTTTAATGTATGTCACGCCGGTGTATGTGACTATATAACGCCTATTTTAATCAATGATGAGGTTGTGGGGTTTGTATCTGTAAGCGGTTATCGTAAAGAACAACCGGAAAATGTTTTAAACTATGAACTATGGAAAAAAATTTTAAAACCCTTGCCTTTGTTTAAGGAAGAGCTTTGCCGTGCAGTAATACCTCCTCTTTGCATTATGCTGGGTCAGCTGCTTTCCCTTTGTATGGCAAATCCGCAAACCGAAAGCAATGCAATATTACAATATTTAAATGAATATCACACTAATACTACACTTGATGATTTATGTGTTCACTTTCGCAGAAGCAAATCATACATAAGTCACAATTTCAAAAAAACACACAACATAACATTCAGTCAATATTGTAACAACTTAAAATTAGAGGACGCAAAAGAGTTGCTCTTGAATTCTGAGCTCTCTGTAACAGAGGTTGCATTAGAAAGCGGTTTTAACGATGTGAGCTATTTTATATCTCTTTTTAAATCCAAGTTTGGAGCATCTCCCAAGCAATACAAAAAGACATTATTCTCTGAATCATAATTGTATAGAATGATTTAAATTTGGACATTTTGGCTGGCAAAAATATATACAGGGGACGGCTCTGTCAATCAGAGACTGTCCCCTGTCTTCATTCAATTTATTTTAATTCTACTATTGTAACTCCGTTTTCGCCCTCACCGAAGGTGCCGTTTCTAAAGCTTTTAACTGCCTTATGTGTGCGAAGGTGTGCTTGTACTGCCTTTCGCAACACCCCTGTACCCTTACCGTGAATAATTCTAACGGTTTCAAGACCCGAAATAATAGCGTTATCAATATAATTATCAAGCTCTAAAATGCCCTCGTCAGATGCCATACCTCTGATATCAAGCTCTCCCGATACCTCACGCAAAGCTCTTGACTGTAGCCCTGTCACGCGGCGTGTTTTTTTAATTTCGGTTGACTGCTGACCTTTTTTCTTTCTTAAGTTTTCAAAGCTTACCCACATCTTTATCGAGCCCGACATTACAAAGGCTTGTTTTTTATTTTCCTTGATCTCAATAACGGTAGCGTCTCTGCCAATGTCGGCAACCGTAACAATATCGCCCTTTTTAAGCTCGGTAACAGGCTCGCCTGCCGAAGTCTTGGTAACCACAGGATCAGCAGTATCTTCAAGCTCTTTAATGGTAGACTTATATGCCGCTCTTGCCCTTTCTGCCATACTTGCGGCATTACTTGCATTAAGCTCCTTTTTAAGCTCCTCAAGCTCATTAAGCAGCAAGCCTGATTTATAGCGAGCCGTTTCAATTATACCGTTAGCCGTTTCTCTGGTTTTTTCCATAACCTTTTGGCGCTCGGTTTCAAGCTCGTGCTCACGTTGCTCTGCCTTACGCTTTGAAGCATCAAGCTCGGCACGAAGCTTTCTTGCCCTTTGTTGCTCCTTTTCTGCGCCTATTCTTGCTCTTTCAAGTGCGGCTACAACCCTTTCAAAGCGCATATCCTCGTCGCTTACCTGCTCTTTTGCGGTTTCTATAATATCATCGCCAAGGCCGAGTCTCTTTGAAATAGCAAAAGCATTTGAACGTCCCGGCATACCGATAATAAGTCTGTATGTGGGCTTAAGAGTTGCAACATCAAACTCACAGGAAGCGTTTTCAACACCATCCGTATCTATTGCATAGGACTTAAGCTCGGGGTAATGAGTTGTTGCGGCAGTTTTGGCGCCAAGGCTTGACAGCTTCATTAGAATCGATTTTGCCAAAGCCGCTCCCTCTACGGGGTCAGTACCTGCACAAAGCTCATCAAAAAGCACCAACGAGCTTTGGTCTGCATTCTCTAAAATAGAGATTATGTTAACCATGTGTGAAGAAAAGGTTGAAAGTGATTGCTCAATACTCTGCTCATCGCCGATATCCGCAAAAACCTTTTTGTAAATTGCAACCTCACTGCTGTCATCACAAGGGATCATAAGTCCGCACATTGTCATAAGGCTTAAAAGACCAATGGTTTTAAGCGTTACGGTTTTACCGCCGGTATTAGGTCCTGTTATAACCAAGGTTTTATATTCCTTACCCAATGAAACGGTAATAGGTACTACCGCCTTATAATTTATAAGCGGGTGTCTTGCGTTTTTAAGATATGTCTTACCCGACGTATTGATTTTTGGCACTATAGCCTTCATTTTGTATGCCAAGCGTGCCTTTGCAAATATTAAATTAAGCTCTGTAAGAGCGGTGTAGGATTTAATAATTGTATCCGCAAAGGAGCCTGCTTCTGCAGAAAGCTCACTCAAAATGCGCTCAATTTCCTCCTGCTCACGAAGACGTAAAACCCGTATTTCATTGTTGGTTTCAACAACGCTCATAGGCTCAATAAAAACTGTAGAACCTGTAGCAGAGGTATCGTGTACAATTCCGCCGAGCTGACCCTTATGCTCAACCTTTAAGGGCACAACAAATCTGCCGTCACGTTGAGTAACGATTGCTTCCTGCAAATATTTAGCGGTTGGACCGTGAACGATTTTATCAAGAATATCTCTGATTTTGCTTGATTTTGCAATAATTTTACGTCTTATATCGTAAAGAGCAGAAGAGGCATTATCGGAAATTTCGTCCTCACTTTTTATAGCAAAGGTGATTTTTTCTTCAAGATATTTATTAGGGAAAAGGGTATCAAACAGGTCTTCAATAGATGTATCCTTCATACCCGAGCAATCACTGCGCCAGTCCTTAACAGAGCGTATCACCCTTAAGGTTTCCGCAATATCAAGCAGTTCCCTCATAGAGAGGACAGCCGATGCCTCTGCACGCCTGAGCGGAGAAGAAACATTAACCGCAAAGCCAAAAGAGGGCGCTTGATATCTTGACATAAAAGTATAAGCATCCTCGGTTTGCTTAAGGCTTTTTTCCACAACAGAAAAATCGGTTTGAGGAACAATGGCAACCGCCTTTTCCTTTGCATCAAAAAGGGTTGCCTCATTAGCCAGAAGCTCTAATATTTTATCAAGCTCTAAAGTTTTTACATATCTTTCGATACTGTAGCTCATATTTTCTCCTTTATTTAAACTATTTTACACTGTAATAAAAATCAAGTGTATGAAAATTACAGTCAGCTTGGAGCTTTATATACCTTTCGGTAATGCTTGAAAGCTGCTCGGCGCTTATGGAGGGTATATTAAAGGAATAAAGCTTTTTAAAATCAGAATAAACTATATGCCTCATTGCGCTTACAAGCGTTCTGTTAAGGGGCATAAAATCCCTTTGCGGAGCACAACCCTCACAATAAAGCCTGCCCTCAACAGCGTCAAAAAGCATTGTTGCCGCTTCAAAACAGCCACAGCCCTCACAGGCCACAAGATTAGGACTGTAGCCGCAAATAGAAGCCGTACGCAGTTCGGTTACAGCCTTTATAAGTGTGGGGTTCTTCTTTTTTTTGGTTATAAAATTGAGTGAATTTAAAATAAGCCTCAACAGCTCTTCATTAGGTGAATTTTCCTCACCGAAAACAAGGGCCAGCTCACAAAAATACTGCGATAACGCAAGCACCTCTATATCGCAGCCTATTGAAAAAAACATCTCTATCGGAGTGCCTTCATAAATGCGGTAGCTATCCTTCTTCTTAAGGATAGTAAAGCTTGAATATGTAAGCAAGGCTGTTGCCGCCGCTTTTTTTGATTTAATGTTTTTAGCTCCTGCCGCAAATGCTCGGATAATGCCGTAATCACGTGTAAAGAGAGTAACCAAACGGTCACTCTCCCCTACGTTCATTTCCTTTATTACCAAGCCCTCTGTTGTGAAACGTGTCTGTAGCTCCGTCACTTATCCTATTCTCCTTACAAGAATTAACATAATTCAAATAATCGTTAACCTTGCCGCTTTTTAAAAAACGTATCCATTCTTTTTCGGGTATCAAACAAAACACTTCCTTACAAAATAAGTTTGTGCTTTATTTTAAAAAATTATGAAAGGAAATATTAGTCAAGACCAAAGGTGTGTATAAGGCCTTGTCGGTTGCGCCAATCCTCTTTAACCTTTACCCAAAGCTTAATATTAGCTTTAATTCCAAAAAAGCCTTCAATATCACGCCTTGCCATTGAACCTATTTTCTTAAGCACCGCTCCGCCCTTGCCAATGATAATTCCCTTGTGAGATTCCTTCTCACAGATAACGGTTGCCTCAACCTCAACAATAGGCTCGCCTGCGGCTGTATCACGCTCAACAAAGCGCTCCAAATCAATTGCAATTCCGTGGGGAACTTCCTTGTCAAGGGTAATAAGCAACTTTTCACGTATCATTTCCGCAACCATAACCTTTTCGGGCTGGTCGGTAACATCATCATCGGGGAAATAATGGGGGGATACCTTTGCAAACCGATTGAGCTCTGAAAGCATCCTGTCAACGCCGTCACCCGTTCTGGCGCTGAGTGGTATTACAGTTTCAAAGGGGAACTGCTCGTTATATCGTACAATCATTTTAAGCAGTTCTTCCTTGTTTTCAAGCAAATCTATCTTATTAATTACTAAAATTGCTTTAAGCTTTCTCTTTTTAAGCTCCTTTATAAGCTCAAGCTCGGCAGGAGGCAAAGCACCCTCCTCAAGCTTAAATTTAGTAACCGCTTCAACCACCAAAACGGCGGCATCAACATCTGCCATGCCATCTCCCACGGCCTTATTCATATTGCGGTCAAGCTCATTTTTGGGCTTATGAAAACCGGGGGTATCAATAAACACAAGCTGGGTTTCGTCTTTAGTGTGAATACCCATAATTTTAGTACGTGTGGTTTGCGGTTTGTTGGAAACAATGGCAACCTTTTGTCCCAAAACTCGGTTCATAAGGGACGATTTACCCACATTCGGTCTTCCTATAATAGTTATAAAAGCTGATTTTTCTTTCATTTTCTCTCACTACACCTTATTTACTGCCAGACCGAGCGCGTCAAGCACACTTTCCTCTTTTTCACGCATAATAGTTTGTTCAAGACCGCCGTTTACATGGTCATAACCCAAAAGATGCAGCATTGAATGAACGGTTAAAAAGGCAACCTCTCGTTCAATTCCGTGACCGTAAAGCTCGGCTTGATGAAGAGCGTGGTCAATCGAAATCACAATGTCGCCAAGCATTTTAGCTCCTGTCTCGGGATTTTCGTCGTAAACTCCGTCAGCTCCGAGCGGAAAAGAAAGAACATCGGTAGCGGCATCAATATTGCGGAATTCCTTGTTCATTTCCCTTATGCTTTCATCCCCTACAATGCTTACATCAACCTCATAGCTATCCTCTGTAAGGCCTTCAAACTTAAGGGTTGCAATGCACGCTTTTCTGATAAGAAGACGTGTTCCGGTGGGAAGCTTAATCTTTTTTTGCTTAAGACTTATATTAACCTTTACGCTCATTTTTTTCAGCACTTCTTTCATAAGCTTTTATTATTTCCTGAACCAACCTATGACGTACAACGTCCTTACCGGTTAGCCTTGATATTGCAATATCATCAATATTTTTAAGGATTTTAACAGCATCCTTTAATCCCGATTTTTTACCGTCAGGCAAATCTATCTGTGTAATATCACCTGTCACAACTGCCTTTGAATTAAAGCCCAGGCGGGTTAAAAACATCTTCATCTGCTCGGCTGTAGTATTTTGCGCTTCATCAAGAATTATAAAGCTGTCATCAAGGGTTCTTCCCCTCATATATGCCAAGGGAGCCACCTCAATGTCGCCCCTTTCCTGACATTTCTGGAAATTTTCCGCTCCCAGCATATCAAAAAGAGCATCATAAAGCGGTCTCAAATACGGGTCAACCTTTTGCTGTAAATCACCCGGCAAAAAGCCAAGCTTTTCGCCCGCTTCAACCGCAGGACGTGTGAGTATAATTCGGTTTACCTGCTTTGCTCTGAAAGCGCTTACCGCCTGTGCCACTGCAAGATAGGTTTTGCCTGTTCCTGCAGGACCTACGCCAATGGTTATTGTGTTGTTACGAATAGCTTCAACATACTGCTTTTGACCCAAAGTTTTGGGCTTTACCGGCTTACCCTTTGCAGTTATGCAGATACAGTTAGCATCAGTAATCTCGCTTATTTTACTGTCCTCACCGTCCTCAACAAGTGAGGCAACGTAATCTACATTACGGTCAGTAATCTGCTCACCCTTGTTGATCATGGAAATAAGTCCCTCAATCGTTCTGCAAGCCGAAACCACCCCTGTAGCATCACCCTTAACCTTAATGGTGCTTCCGTGTGAGGTAATTGAAACCCCATAGCGTTTTTCAATTCGCTTAATATTTTCATCAAAATTACCGAACAAATTTACTATCTGTTCAATTCTTTCAATATCAACCGTTTGCTCGAACAAAATTACCACCTAAATTATACAATATATATTCTTAATAAGTATATCATAATATTGCTGTTTTTTCAACCAATTTTATGAAATTACACCCATTCAAAAAAGCGTTTTTCTTAACTTTTGAATGTGTTTATGCTACAATTATTGAAAAAATATATAAACAAAGCATTTATTCCCGTTTTAAGTTCAGAAGCCTTCGTTCTTTAATAGCTTTTCAAAATCCCATAATTATATTCACAATTTGGAATTTTTATCCAAATTTACGCAACTGCGTATACGCAGCAGCGCATAAAAGCATAGAATTTTTACAGAGGTGAAGAAAATGAGCGTTAAGGATGTCGTGTGTAACAGATTTGAAGAGCTTTGCGAAGAAAGGAAAATAACGGTAAATGAACTGGCTAACCGCTCGGGCGTTACCCCGTCAACCGCCTATAGTATGCTTAATTCTGCACGCAGAGATGTTTCAATTACCACTATCAAAAAGTTTTGTGACGGATTAGATATTACTATCGGTGAATTCTTTTCTACTCCCGAATTCGATAATTTGGATCAAGAAATTTGTTAGAGAAAGGAACAGTTATGACAAATTTAAGACGACTGTCAACTTTATTTTTAATTCTGATATTTTCGCTTTCGGTTTGCGCTTGCAATAAACAGACCGACACTTCTTCAAGAAAATCGGTCTCGATAAATATGCCGACCGACGGTACCGTAAACGGCTACAAAACCGAAACCGCAAAAGGTGCGGACACTTCGATTGTCAGCTCGGTTATCCCTGCAGATAAGGTTACTGCCCAAACCCAAAGCACTGATATTCAACCGACCGAAAAAGTGAAATATTATGCTAATATAAAAAGCAAGGTGTTTCACAAGTCCGATTGCGGCTCGGCTAAAAATATGAATGAAACGAACAAATACATAACCTATAATCGCGAAGAACTTTTAAGTGACGGTTACACACCCTGCAACAGGTGCAAGCCTTAGCCAAACCCATACCCAAAAATCCCCCTACGGCATTTTCGCGCCATAGGGGGATTCGTTATTTAAATTTTCATTTTTAAAGCACAGACGGGGTCTGCTTTAGAAAAGTCACCGTACTCGGCAAAGCTTTGGCATTTTGCACCGCCTACACAAAAACAATTATATGCACAGTTAAGGCATTCTTTAGGTATACGCTCGTCTCTCAAGCGCCTAAAAACCTCACTGCCGTAGTAAACCTCACTAATATCGGCAGTTTTAATATCGCCGCAAATAATCGGCATTCTTCTGCAGGGCATAATTCTGCCAAACTCATCAACAGTAATAAGACTTTTGCCTGCACTGCAGGAATAGACAGAACCATCCGAATCGATAAACTGAAGTGCACGATTAAGCGTGACCTGTGTTTTGGGATAAAAAAATCTTGTAAAAACATTCCCCTTTGCTTTGGTAAGCATTTTTACATAATCGGGGAATATCTCCTTGGTTATTTTAAGCTCTTCAAGCTCTTTGGCGTTGCCGATGGGTACTAAACGATCAGACCAAAGCTTGGTTATTCCGTTTCTTCTGCAGGCGCGTGCCACTGCGGGAATATCCTTATAATTGCTTCTGTTTGCGGTAAAGCTGATATGTGTTCTTATTCCGTTAGACTCTAACAAGCGAGCGGTTTTAAGAACACGCTTATAGTCGCCCTTTGCCCGCAAAAAATCATGGCTTTTTCGTTTGCCGTCAAGACTTAGCTGTACAAACGAAACCCTTGTTTCCTTTAAAAGAGCAATTATTTCATCATTAATAAAAGGACCGTTGGTCAAAACTGCATAAGTAAGCTCTTTGGAATATTTTGCAATATATTTAATTATATCGGTAATATCCTCTCTAAAAAAAGGCTCTCCGCCTGTCAAATTAATATGAGCTCTTTTTTTAATTCCGTGCGCCGCATTATAGCTTTTGCGCAATTCCCTTACACTGTCAATAACAGCTTTTATATCATCAAAGGAAAGCGTTTCTATATCACCTTCCGTGCGGTAGCAGTGCTTACAGCGCAAATTACAGCGCCCCGTAATATGAAACTGTAACGTAAGGCGGTTTTTATCCTGACAAGACATTGCTTATTCTTCCTCATCTTCGCTCTTTTTCTTAATTGCGTTCATATAGCCTGCAGTCACAATACCTGCAGGAAGCGCAACAATAGCAATACCAAAGAAGGATGACAGCATTGCCACCGTTCTTCCCAATACTGTTACGGGGTAAATATCACCATAGCCTACGGTTGTCAGTGAAACCGTTGACCAATAAATCGCATCAAAAAAGGTTTTGAAGGAATCAGGCTCAACATTAAATACAACAATAGCGGAAATCATTATGTAGCCAAGAGCCAAGCCGCCAACCGCCAAAAGCGGTTTTTTGGATTTTTTCAGTATATCCAAAATAGTTCTTACACTTTCGGAATACCTGAAAATACGCACGATTCTAAATACCGATAAAGCGGCAGCCATCTTAAGATTATCAAACCAATCAGTTACGGACACAAGGAGCGCAAACATTGACATCAAATCGATAATCGAAATAAGCCTAAAGGGATATTTCACAAAGGAAACCCAGCTTTTCTTTTTAAACTTATAGTCAGCCGTAATCCAACGCAAAACAAAATCAAGACCGAAAACAGCAAGGCAGACTGTCTCTACACCCTTTAAAAAAGCAAATTCCTGCTTCTGCGTAAGAGGTACAATGCTTGCAATTATAACAGCAATCATAAAATATTTATAAGTCACACTTAAACTATTGCCGTTATACACGTGTACAGTTTGATAAATCCTGTTTCTCATACGCTTAACCGTTATTATTGTTATTATTATTGTTGTTATTATTGTTATTGTTATTATTGTTGTTGTTATTGCTTGAACAACCGCAGCCGCAGCCGCCATTATCCACACTCTTATTTACCACTCTAAACAGAGATGCGCTAAGCACCAGACTGTCAAAGGTATCACTTGTTGATACAGCATAAACCTTTGTTTTTTCGCCTTGTGCATTTACAAAATAAATAGTTCCGTTAGACATTCCAACCTTATTTGCAGGATTTTCAGACACAAAATTATAAGTTGACTCTATAATCTCATCGGTAATCTCCGGCGAATAGGTCCGCATTTGAAAGCATCTTGAAAGTCTCAAAGCCTCATTGTAGGTAGTAGGTTTAACGCTAATCATAAGAAAACTCCTCTCGGTTATTAAAATCAAAATAAAATAATTCAATGTTTTGGAAAGGCAAATTCAATGCGTTTATATGGTAAAAACCATTATTTTTTTGCTTTGAATAGTGATAGTCTCGCAGTGCGGCTGTAGTGAAAAACAAATTATTGGGTTTTTCTTTGGAAAGCCGAGGACCGTAAATCTTAAGCAAATCGCTCAAATCAACACAGTAATATCCCGTTTTGTCGGATTTTTCTGCCGCAACCGTTCTTTTATAAATCAAATGTGTCATAATATGCTCTTGCTTTTCACGTTGCTCATCACCGTAAACCACCGTATCACCGCTGAGCAGTTGAATATACAGTGCATTGTTAATCGGATAATCGCTTAAAGCGTCCATTGTGTCTTCCTTAACATATAGCTTTATACTGCTTTGGTTGCCAATAAATACGAAATCCCGTGTGCGCTTTAAAAGCTGTGACTGAAGCTTATGCTCAACACCGTCAACACTCAAAACAAAGGCTTCGGGGTCATAAACCGCCTGCAATTTAGGGTCACGCTCTATAAGTGCGGGCAGGCTGTTTGCATCATACTCTGTTTTAAAGTATTGTTCAGCCTCTTCGGGATGATTTTTCAAAAGGTAATGGTACGCAAAATTTTCGGGGATAGCCTCATATTCACCGTCCGCATAAATCTTTTTCTGCAAACGGCAGGTATAAGATTTACTGCTGCCGTAAATCGTTTTAACGTATGGACAGCCTGTTTTGCAGAGATGTAAATGCTCACAATTTCCGCATTCCTCTGTAAATCCCTGTCGGTTATGGGCTAAAAATATCTTTGCTTTGGCAGTACCAAAAATTTGTTCAACAGAATCACGGTAAATATTTCCGTAATAAAAATCGGGATTACCTTGTCCTCTTACGCAGGAATAAATATCACCGTTTTTTTCAAGCAAGAAAAACTTTTCTCCGCAATTGTCACAATTTGTGCAATATGCAGGCGTGAATTCCGCAAACCAAGCACCACGAAGCCCCTCCTCCAAATCGGTGCCCGCAAACTCTTTTTTCATACGCTCATATAAGGCAACCTGGTTTTTTTCGGAAAGAGCCGTAAGCTTTACCTCACTCTCGGTTTGAGGTGTAAAGCCTATCATAAAATTAAAATCATTCATATTAAGGCAGGTGTTATCTGCCAAAAAACGAATATCACTTACAATTTCATCTAATCTGTTAAAATGCTCCTCAAAAATTGTAGCCGATACTTTTTTTCTATTAGGCAGCGTAGAGAGCATTTGGATGTTTTTAAGTATTGTCTCCAACGTTCCTTTGCCGCCCTTTGTGACACGGTATTCATCGTGCAACGAAAGGGGTAAATCCAAGCTGCCGCTTATGCTTACATCAAATTCCTTAAGGGTTTCAATGTGTCTGTCAAGACAAAAAAGATTTGTTTTTATGTGTGGCTTATTAACTTTAAACCCGTTTTCACGGATAAGCTCACCGTTTTCCTCATAATAATTGCTTATGTATTCTATAATTTCTCTGAAATTTTCCTTTGAAAGGGTGGTAACCTCCCCACCGTGCAAAGAAATATTAAACGGAATAACCTCCTCCGCTTTGAACTTTTCAACAGCAAATTTAAGGGTTTCCAAATAGCCCTTATCGCTTTTAAGCTCAACCGTATTTTCTCCCAAATAGCAATATTTACAGCTCATATTGCAATTCATTGTAGGAACATACAGTAAATGAATAAATCTGTTCATTTCAAACTCCAAGAATTATTTATAACTAAATTTTTAAAGATCCCTTAAACACTATTTGGCCAAACAACTAATGTTTTATTCGGCAATTTCCTCTGCAATAAGCTGTGGTATCGTCTTATCGGGGGACTTCTTTGCCAATGTCAAAATAACCTCTGCTTTGTCAGAAAGCCTTTTCATTTTATAAATGTACACCGGTATGGTGATAAAAAGAAGCGGAAATAATACAACCAAAGCAATAAGTGCCGTAACAGTATACCTCCGTCGCAAAGAGCGTACAGACTTAAGTTTTATATTATTTCCGAGTTCTTCATATCTTTTTAATTCTTCTTCAATCATCGGTTTTAAAATTTCATCAACCGTCATACTTATGGCCTCTGCTTTTCCCCTATTTTGGCAAAATACTTAAAGGTCAACGGCCAAACACAGCCGGCAAAAACCACTATCAGAAAATAGCGCACACCGTCAGCCAAAAAGCTTCCGCCGAAAAGGGCATAAAGCGGAGCCTTAAGCCCTGCCTTTATACCGAGTATCGGAATTACACCAAGCGCCAATTTAAGAATTTGTGCTGAAAATATGCCGTCAGTTTTAAATTTTATAAACCTGTTATCAACTTCAAATGCAATAAATATACCCAAGGTACAGCCAAGCATTTTATAGGCATTTTTGATTCCGCTTTCAAGATTCTTTGCGTCAACATCTTTAGGAAAATTATAAAGCAAAACAAAGCTTAAAAGTCCTGCCGACAAAGCAACCATTACTATAAGCAAAATCCGCATAGCCTTTATGTTTTCAAAGCATTTGTGGATAATCGGATAAAGTCCGAAAATAAGAACCAGTCCTATAGCCACAGAAACCAAAACATCTGCCGGTGTATGTACCCCGAGATACATTCTTGAAAAAGGCACCAGCACACAAAGCAAAATACAAATTGTTCTAAAGACAAAATTTTTATTCCAGCGTGCCATACCTCCGAAAATTCCAACCGAGGATTGGGTATGTCCGCTCGGGAAGGAATATCCTGTAGCCTCTGCCCTTGCCGACTCAACAATGGTGAAGCTTTTATCCTTAACCCATGGGCGAGGCACTCTGAAAAAAAGCTTTAAAAACTGATTTAAAACCGTACCTATAAAGCCTATTGACAGCAGATAATAGCCCTCTTTTTTGTTAATGCACCAAAAAAAGATAAGCCCAAACACAATAAAAAAGGTTTCTTCACCAAGATGCGTAACGACAGAAAAAAACGCATCGCACACGGGGTTTCTTAAATTCTCCAAAAAATGCAAAAATGCCATATATTACTCCCTGTTAAATTTTACTTTTCTTTTCAATGCTTAAAACTCTTACTATTACAGGGCTTAAAACAATACTTGTTCCCAACTCAAAAAGGAAATTCCCCATAGCAAGAGTCCAGAAAAGTGCCATTCCTGAAACATTTAATCCTAATTGAGCCGCAATTTTGTCTGCACTGTCCATAAAAAATACAAAGCAACCAAGCAAAAATACTGCCGTATTAATGATAGGGCAGGCTATTGCGGCAGCATAAGCAGCAACAAATCGGTTGAATTTTTCCAACAGCTTGTATGCCAAACCGGCACATAAACCACAAGCCGCACCCTTTGCAAGTACAGTTATAAATGTTCCGGGAATATCAAACATCCAAAACAATGCGGCATCACCTGTTGCTAATACAACAACACCAAAAACAAAACCCAGCCATGCGCCTACTGCGGTGCCGCACATAGCTGCTCCGATTACAATAGGTACTAATGCCACTGCACTTGAAAAAGGTCCAAAAAACGCAGTAAATTTAGCAATCGACTGTAGTATTATTACCAACGCAGTCATTACTGCACCGAGTACCAATTTTTTTGTCTGTTCTTTTCTTTTTTCTGAATTTGTCATTTAAATTACCTCCGATGCTGTCCTTTAAGGTACAGCTCATAATAATATATGCAAGCCTAAAGCCCTTATCAGTTTTGTGGTTGGAAATCACTGTCGGCTCCGTGTTTTTTCCACCTTTTCAGAATAAAAGCCACAGGTTATTGCCGTTAGTTGTTTTTTTCGTAAATTGCACGAAGTCCATCCAAAAGCAGATTTTCGCTGTAAATTATATCCTTCTTACAGTGAGTGATAATTTCTCTTGAAAGGCCGCCCGTAGCTACCACTGTGGGTGTTTCGCCAAGCTCCTCCTCAATTTTTTCAAGCAGACCGTCAATCATTGCGGCAGTTCCGTAAACCAGACCCGACTGCATACATTCAATGGTATTTCTGCCGATAACAGAGCTTGGAGCTTCAATGGGAATTGAGGTTAGCTGTGCCGTATTTTCAGTAAGCGCTTTAAGTGTGAGTCTTACACCTGCGGCAATGGCACCGCCCAAAAATGTACCGTTTCGGTCCAAAACGCTTACGGTAGAGGCCGTACCCATATCTATTATTACACAGGGCATAGTGTAAGAATCAAGCGCTCCTACTGCACCTGCAACAAGGTCCGCACCAAGCTGTGCCGGATTATCTATTTTTATATTAAGTCCCGTTTTAACACCCGGTCCCAGCATAAGCGGAACAATGTGACAAAGTTTTGACACCGCCGAGCTTACGCTTTTACCAACCAATGGAACTACAGACGAAATAATACAATCCTCTATTTCAAAGCTTTCGATGTCATTAAGCGAAAGCAAGCTTTTAAGCTCTACGGCATATTGATCGGCAGTTTTTGCGGTCTCTGTAGCAAGTCTTGCAGTAAAAGCCAGCACGCCGCCGTCATAAGCGCCTAATGTTATATTCGTGTTACCTATATCGACCGTAAGAAGCATAAAAATCTTCCTTTCTGCTTTGTCTTTCTATCCTATATTATATAATAATTTCAAAAAAAATCAATAATTTTGTTGACAAGGGTTTTAAAAGTTGCTATAATACAGTTTGCTTAATGGAAAAATATGTCCATTAGCTCCTTGCTTCGACAGCGAGCGAAGCCAAAAGTCCAAAGGGAGGTGCAAAGAGAATGACCAATAAGTACGAGGCAGGCGTTATCTTTTCAGTAGCAGGTGGCGAAGAAGCTACCGCAGCATTAAAGGAAAAGATTAATGACCTTATCGCAAAGAACGGTACTATTGAAAGCGTTGATGATTGGGGCAAGCGTCGTCTTGCATACCTTATCAATGACGAGGCTGAGGGTTACTACGTTTTCTACAATTTTGAAAGCGAGCCCAATTTCCCCGCCGAGCTTGAGCGTATCGTAAAGATTACCGACGGCGTTTTACGCGTTATGGTAATCAAGAAGTAATGGAGGATAAACGATGTTTAATTTAGTAGTTTTAACCGGTCGCTTAACAGCTGACCCCGAACTCAAAACCACTTCTAACGGCTTATCCGTCACAACCTTCTCCATTGCTGTTGACCGCCGTTACCGTTCCGGAGAAGAGCGTCAAACCGATTTTATCAACATCGTTGCTTGGCGTCAATCTGCGGAATTTATCACAAAATACTTTAAAAAGGGCAGTCTTATCGGTATTGAAGGCTCTATCCAGACCAGAAGATACCAGGATAAAAACGGTAACAACCGTACCGCTTTTGAGGTAGTTGTAAATAACGTTCAGTTTGTTGAGTCCAAACGTGACGGCGCCGCTCCTGCAGGAGATGCCGCTCCCGTTTCTTACAGCAATGCTGATGTTAACGATTTCGCCGATTTGGGCGATGCTACGGACGACGATTTGCCGTTCTAATTAATTATTTTAAAACAAGGAGGCTTTTACAATGGAAAACGAGAGAAACGATAGACCTATGCACAAAAAACCCCGCAAGAAGGTTTGCCATTTCTGCGTTGATCGTGTTGAAAGCATTGACTATAAGGATGTAGCCCGTCTTCGCAAGTTCATTTCCGAACGTGCAAAGATTCTTCCCCGCCGTGCAACCGGTACCTGCGCTGCTCATCAGCGTGAGCTTACCACTGCTATCAAGCGTGCACGTCAGATGGCTTTACTTCCTTATGTAAACGACTAATTATACGATTAATGTTAAACCGTTCCGAAAATTTCGGAACGGTTTTTGTTTTTGTAAAAATAAATTCTTACTCGTCATCAGCCAAAGTATTCAAAACAAAAACGACATGTTTTGTAACTAATTTGTAACTTTTTTTAATTTTTAAATATTATTGCTTGCAAATTGACTTAATATTGTGTAAAATAAAATTTGTGGTATTATGTTAATTTTTATGCGTATACTTAATTAATTCTAATTATCTAAATATTAAAGGAAGTGTTTTAAACCATGTCAAACCGTCTTTTCCAAGGTGTTATCCATCAAATGAAGGACTCTATTGACCGCACCTTCGGTATAATTGATGAAAACTACACTGTTATTGCCTGTAGTGAATTAGGCAAAATCGGCGAAACCGTAGAAAGCTTCCCCGTTATCGGAACAGAGCTTATCGTAAACGGCGGCATCTCTTATAAAAGTCTTGGCTCACAGCAGGGTCCAAACTACATAGTATTTGTTGAGGGAGAAGATGTTTTAGCAAATAAATACGCTTCTGTATTAGCTGTTACATTTACAAACATCAAATTCTATTACGATGAGAAGTATGACCGCAGCAACTTTATCAAGAACATCATCCTTGATAATATTCTTCCGGGCGATATTTATCTTAAAGCACGTGAGCTTTATTTCAACAGTGATGTTATGCGTACGGTTATTCTTATCCGCGCTACCGAGCATCATGATATTTCGGTTTATGATATTGTTCAAAACCTTTTCCCCGATAAAACAAAGGATTTTGTTATCAGCATAAACGAAACGGATATTGCCCTTGTTAAGGAAACCAAGCCCGGCATTGACCCCAAAACCATTGAAAAGCTGGCTTCTACCATTGCTGACACTATGTCGGGTGAATTTTATATCCACGCAGTTATCGGAATCGGTACTACTGTGGACAACCTTAAGGATTTGGCACGCTCCTTTAAGGAGGCCCAAACCGCACTTGAGGTAGGCAAGGTTTTTGATAACGAAAAAACCATCATAGCTTATGATAATTTGGGTATTGCGAGACTTATTTATCAGCTTCCTACCACACTTTGTGAAACCTTCCTCAAAGAAGTATTCAAATTAGGCTCTATTGAAAGCCTTGATCAAGAAACACTTTTCACTATTCAGCGTTTCTTTGAGAATAACCTTAACGTGTCCGAAACCTCAAGAAAGCTTTTCGTACACCGTAATACTCTTGTTTACAGACTTGAAAAAATCAAGAAAATAACAGGTCTTGATCTGCGTGAATTTGATCATGCAATCATATTCAAAATTGCTCTTATGGTAAACAAATACTTAAAGAGCAACCCGATTAAATATTAAGAAAGTGGATTTTTAATGGAGCAAGTATTGACAACCGGCGAAACTCTGACACCGCAGAAGCCTATTATTGAGTTTCGCAGTGTTTCCAAAACTTATCTTACCGGTACCCACGCTTTAGAGGATGTAAACATTACAATAAACAACGGCGAGTTTGTTTTTGTGGTTGGTTCTTCGGGTGCAGGTAAAAGTACCTTTATGAAGCTTATTATGCGTGAGGAAAAAGCAAACACCGGCAAAATATTGGTTAACGGCTTTAACCTTACCGAAATGAAACGCAAGCAGGTACCCATATTCAGAAGAACAATGGGCATTGTATTCCAGGATTTCCGTTTAATCCCCAACATGAACGTTTTTCAGAATGTTGCCTTTGCAATGCGTGTTGTGGGCGCTTCGGAAAAAAATATCCGCAAAGAGGTTTCAAAGGCATTGGCTAAAGTGGGTCTCGGCCACAAGGCACGTTCAATGCCGTCACAGCTTTCGGGCGGTGAGCAACAGCGTGTAGGTCTTGCGCGTGCGCTTATCAATTCCCCAAACCTTATTATTGCGGACGAGCCTACGGGTAACGTTGACCCCAATATGTCTTACAAAATCGTTGAGATGCTTACAGAAATCAACAAGCAAGGCACCACCGTTTTGATGGTCACGCATGACCATAACCTTGTGCGCGAATTTCAGCACAGAGTTATAATGCTTGACGGCGGTAGAATAGTAGCAGATAATGCCGGAGGTAATGCACAATGAAACTACGCAGTGTGAAATACCTTATTGGCGAAGGTGTTAAAAATTCCTGGGCTAACAGTCTTATGACATTAGCCTCTATCGGCGTGCTTGTTGCTTGTATGGTTATTATCGGTCTTGCACTTCTTATTTCCCAAAACATCAATAAGGCAATCGGCAATTTGGAGAATCAAAATGTTGTTATTGCCTATATGAAGGACTATAACTGGGCGCTTTACGGCACGGAAGAAAAAGCGGAAGATACCGCTTCCTCTGACAAAGCAACCACCGAGAGTGAAGATGGCGACTCCCAAGCCGACAGTAAGGACGGCGAAGAAGCCGAGGGTACTGCTTCTGACAAGGCTGACGAAAACGGAATCCGTCCCGATGATTATGTAATACATAACCGTGAAGAAGCAGATGCGCTTTGTGATAAAATAAGAGAAATTGATAATGTGGTTGAAGTGACCTATATCACAAGCGAGGAAGGTCTTGAAACCATAAAAGAATCCATGCTTGAAGGTCAAGAGGAGTATTTCACCTTCCTTGACGAAAAGTACGGTAACCCTATGTCCGGTGCCGCAAAAATTAAAATGGAGAAAATGGAGCTTTTCGACCAAACGGTTGAGAAAATTTCAAAGCTTGAGGGTATTGATGTTATCCGTTCTCAAAGCGGTCTTGCCGAAAAAATTACAGCCATTAAAAAAGGCTTAACCGTTGCAGGTATTTGGATTATCGCAATTCTTATAATTATTTCGCTTGTAATTGTTTCTAATACAATACGTGTTACAATGTACAACCGTAAGCTTGAAATAAGCATTATGAAGGCCGTAGGTGCTACTGATGCCTTTGTACGTATCCCCTTTGTTGTTGAGGGTGTGCTTATCGGACTTATTTCAGCCCTCATTTCAGAAGGCTTGCTTTACTTCTGCTACCGTGTAGCAACCGAAACAATCGTTAAAACCCTGGGCACTACCGATATTGTGAAATACGGCGAAATGGCTTGGCTGTTGCTTATCGTATTCGCCTGCATCGGCGTTTTAGCTGGTATGCTGGGCAGTGCTATAATGATCGGCAAATACCTCAAACGTGAGGGAAGTGAATTTGCCGCAATTTAAAACAGCTCCCCCATTTAAGTTTATTTCGGAGGATTTTATGAAAAAAATTATAACCCGTTTTCTTTCAGCGCTTCTTTGCTTTTGTTTGACCTTTCTTGTGCTGAACAGCACAAATTGGATTGCAGAAGCCGCGAGCGAAAGCTCCCTTAGAAATGATATTGCGGCTTTACAGAAGGAATCTGCCGCTCTTGAAGCTGAAATTAAACGTCTTAAGAACGAAAAACAAAGTCAATCAGCAATACTTGCCGCCGTTCAGAAAAAAATTGCCAATATTCAGGCGCAGGTTGTTCGTTGCAATACCGAAATCAATGCAATCAATGCCAAGATTGACAAGAATAAGAAGGAAATTGAAGCCCAAAATAAGGAAATTGAAGCTAATAAGCTTGCCTTTAAAAAGCGTATCCGCGCAATTTATATGAGCAATCCCGGCAGCAACATTCAAATTCTTATGGGAGCAGAAAATTTTTCGGATTTTCTGCAGCTTTCACAGCTTACCGCTTCTATCTCATCAAGGGACAAGCGTATGATCGAGGAATTGGTTGCCGTAATAAAGGTTCTTGAAGAAAAAAATCAAGAAAACGAAAAGCTTCTCCAAGAACAGGTTGCAGTTCGTGCAACAATAGTTGCCGCTCAAAAGGAGCTTGAAGCAGAAGAAGCTGCCGCTCAGAAGATTTATAATTCAATTTCCTCGGAGCAGTCCCAAGCAGAAAAGGATAATGCGGCTGTTGAAGCCACCATTAAGGAAAAAACTGAGTATCTTAATAAGCTTCTTTACGGCGGTTCGGGCCAAACCTTTATTAACTCTGTAGTCGGCTTTGTGTGGCCGGTTCCAAGCTGTCAGAATATCACCTCTTATTACGGTCCACGTTGGGGTACAATACACCGTGGTATTGATATTTCAGGCGGAGGTATATTCGGCAAGCCTATCGTTGCTATTACCGATGGTACTGTTTATGAGGTTTATAATAGCTGTCCCCATAAGGACAGGGGCAGCCGTTGCCGATGCGGTAGCGGTTGGGGTAACCATGTGGCTATTGACCACGGTATTGTAGGTGGCGATCACATTAAGGCAATGTATGCTCATATGAATACCACCGCTGTCAGCAACGGTCAAAAGGTTAAACAGGGTCAGGTTATCGGATATGTAGGCACAACGGGTGACTCCACCGGTTACCATTTACACTTTGGCATAATGCGCAATAAGGACGGTTATGTTAACCCTATGAATTACTATTCAAAAGTAAAATAATTAAAATATCAGCCGTCACCGGCATTGACGGTGGCGGTTTTTGATTGGAAGGAGTAATATATGCTGAAAATTTTCAGAACAATTACCGTAATTTTGTTGGCGTCTTGGATGCTTTTGATTTTCAGCCTTTCTGCCGAGACGGCAGAAACCTCCTCCAAAACAAGCGGACGCCTAAAGACCGTTATCATCGCTCTTTTTTTTGAGGATTTTGATGAACTACCCAAAAGCGAACAGGATGCTTTAAGTCATAAAATACAGTTTTATGTCCGCAAAACGGCACATTTCACAATTTACGGAATTTTAGGCGTACTCGCCTTTTTAAGCATTGTGACCTATAAAAAGCTTTCCTTTAAGCTCCGCACCGTGTTGCCATTGTTTTTTTGCATTTTGTATTCGGTCGGTGATGAATTTCACCAAACCTTTGTTAACGGCAGAAGCGGCGAATTAAGAGATGTTTTCATTGATTCCTGCGGCGCTCTGCTCGGAATAGCCTTTGCGGCACTCATAGTAAAGCTTTGCAAATTTAAATTTATTAAAAAATACACCTGACGGGAAGTGTGAACATGAGAAAAAGTGAACTCCTAAAGCTTAACCAAAAGCTTTTTGAAAGCGAACAAAAGTATAAAAGGCTATACTCTGAAGCTAATGAGCAAATATCCGAGCTTTCTGCCGAGATTGAAAAGCTGAAAAATGAAATAAACGAGCTTTCTGCCAAACAAGAAGCCTCTGCTCCTTTAAAGCAACTTGAAGAAAAGGTAAAAAACCAAGCAAAGCTGTCGGATGAAGCTAAATTCGGTGCATCGGTTATCGGTAAAATCGTGGTTAAAGCAACAAGCTGCTGCAACAAACTCACCTCCTCTGATGACGGTTATGACCCCAAAGAGCTTGTTAACCTTATTTTAGGCAGAACCGAAGTCGCAAAGGCAGAAATTTTGAAAGCCGTTGAAGCTGATATGACCTATGACAACAAAATCAGCCTTATTGAGGCCTGCCAAAAGACCGCTGAAGACTATTTTGAGAGTGTTATGGCACAAAAAGATTAGAAAACGTTATTTTTTTCACAGATTTCTATTGTCTTTTCTGTCGCATTTTGGTATAATGTTGTTTGGTATGGACTGATACTTTAAAATTTTAGTCTGACAAATCTGAAAGGAGTACATATAATGAACTATTCACATGAAGTAGAAAATATGTGCCCGCTTGCTAAAGGCACATATCACGGCCCCGCTCCCATTCCGGAGGAGGGCAAATGGGTTCAGGTTAAGGAAATTAAAGACGTTTCCGGTCTTACACACGGTGTGGGCTGGTGCGCTCCTCAACAGGGAACCTGCAAACTTACCCTTAACGTTAAAGAGGGTATCATTGAAGAAGCCTTGGTTGAAACACCCGGTTGCCCGGGTATGACACATTCAGCTGCTATGGCTTCTGAAATTTTGGTTGGCAAAACAATCCTTGAAGCTCTTAATACAGACCTCGTATGCGATGCTATCAACACCGCTATGCGTGAGCTCTTCCTCCAGATTGTTTACGGTCGTACACAGACCGCTTTCTCTGAAGACGGTCTTCCGATAGGTGCAGGTCTTGAAGATTTGGGTAAGGGTCTTCGTTCACAAACAGGTACCACCTTTGCTACAAAGGCTAAAGGTCCTCGTTATCTTGAGCTTGCTGAAGGCTATATCACCAAAATCGCTATTGACGAGAACGACACCATTATCGGTTACAAGTTCGTACACCTCGGCAAAATGATGGATATGATTAAAAAAGGTATGGACGCTAATGAGGCACTTGCTAAAGCCAGCGGCCAGTACGGACGTGTTGATGATGCTGCAAGACTCATCGACCCCAGAGAAGAATAATTAAGGAGGAAATGATCAATGGCATTATTTGAAAGCTATGACAGAAGAATAAATCAAATCAACGCAGAGCTTAAAAAGCACGGCATTTCTTCCATTGAAGAGGCTAAAGAAATCTGCGACAAGGCAGGCGTTGATGCTTATAATATCGTTAAGGATATTCAGCCTATCTGCTTTGAAAATGCGGCTTGGGCTTATATCGTAGGTTGCGCCATCGCAATTAAAGATGAGGTTAAGAGTGCTGCCGAGGCTGCCGAAAAAATCGGTGTAGGTCTCCAGTCTTTCTGTATCCCCGGCTCTGTTGCTGATGACCGTAAGGTTGGTCTTGGTCACGGTAACCTTGGTGCAATGCTTCTCCGTGAGGAGACAAAGTGCTTTGCATGCCCCGCAGGTCACGAATCCTTCGCTGCTGCTGAAGGTGCAATCGGTCTTGCAAAGAGCGCTAACAAGGCAAGAAAAGAACCTCTCCGCGTTGTTCTTAACGGTCTTGGAAAGGACGCTGCTAAAATCATTTCAAGAATCAACGGCTTTACCTATGTTCAAACAAAGTTTGACTATTTCACAGGTGAGCTTGCTGTAGTTGAAGAAATCGCTTACTCAAAGGGCGAGCGCGCAAAGGTTCGTTGCTACGGTGCTGACGATGTTCGTGAAGGCGTTGCTATCATGCACAAGGAGGGTGTTGACGTTTCCATTACCGGTAACTCCACCAACCCCACCCGCTTCCAGCATCCTGTTGCAGGTACCTATAAGAAAGAATGTATCGAACAGGGCAAGAAATATTTCTCTGTTGCTTCCGGCGGCGGTACAGGTCGTACTCTCCACCCCGATAATATGGCTGCAGGCCCCGCTTCCTACGGTATGACCGATACAATGGGTCGTATGCACTCTGACGCACAGTTTGCAGGTTCTTCTTCAGTTCCCGCTCACGTTGAGATGATGGGTCTTATCGGTGCAGGTAACAACCCAATGGTTGGTATGACTGTTGCTTGCGCAGTTGCAGTTAACGAGGCACTTAATAAATAATTCGGAATTCGTAATGCGTAATTCGTAATTAAAAGGACTTGAGGAAAATTCCTCAAGTCCTTTTTGCTATTCTGTATAAAAACAATCCTCACACCATTTTTGTGGGTTGGTGTCAATATAATTCCAAATTTTCAAATAGTCATTTTCGCCGCGGATTATCTCCTCGCCCGTCATATGGTTGAGAGGACTGTGGGAGAAGGTGTGGTCACCTATCTCGTGCCTTTACTTATATAGTTATTTATTTGAGTCTGTATGCTTTCGGGGAGGAGGACCACATATTCCGGCCAGCCCTCAACGGAATCGTCTATGATCTCTGAACGCCAGTACCAAACGCCGTCACGGGCGGCAAGGCTTGCAGTACCGGAAATAAATCCGTCGTTGCTTATCTTGACGAGCGAGGCGAAGTTCTCTATATCGTCAAAGGCAAGGGTCTTGTCACGCTCAAGATCCTCCATGGCGTAAATAAAGTCGCGTTCCTCGTCACTGACGTTAAGGGGGTAGGGGCCGCAGGGGTCGTCATTGGGGTCGTAAATAATAACGGACCAAGTATAGTTTGCGCGGTCGCTGTAATATTCTATAGCTTCTTCAGCCTGAGATGAGAGCACGAAAAGACCTCCATTGTAAAAAATGATATTCCACTTTTCGTGATCCACGGGGCAGAATTCGTCCTCCTCGTAATCCTCAAGTCCTTTCGTAAGATCGTAGCAGAAAATATCGCCGGGGAATTCGAGATAGGTGTAGGTCTCTTCTTTGTATGAAATAGCGTCTCCGGCATGGAATTCTTCGTCCTCCACTTCGTCGTCTGAAACTCTTTCAAAGGTGCGTACGTCGCCGTCAAAATCAAGCACCAGGGTCTCGCCGTCGCAGCTTTTAACTACTATCTCTCTTACTACACCTTTTACAGAGGAGTGGAAGTCCAGATGAATAGTCTCGGTTTCGGGGTCGTAGGAATATCCCTCGCAGAGATCGTCATCGTTTACGGGGTTGCCGCAGGCGCAGTAGTAGCCGCAATTTCCGTCGTCGTTAAAATATATTGTCTCAGTGCAGGAGCCGGTGTGGCGTTCCCAGTCTATATTCACAAAATCAAGGGTGGAAAGGTCAAAATCGGAGTCTCCCTTTTGAGAGTTCTTTGCGCAACCCGAAAAGGACGCGAGAACAACAAAAACAGCAACGGCTGCAAGTATTACCTTTTTCATCACGACCATCCCCTTTTTTGCAACAATCTTTACAATTTGATTATATCACTAATAAAATGCAAATGCAATCATTTATACAGTATAAACGCGTTTCAAATTCGGATTTATCGGTGCAGGTAACAACCCCATGCCTAAATGACTGAAGCCTTAAGCTGTTGCAGTTAACGAAACGCTTAATAAATAATGCGTAATTCGTAATTAAAAGGACTTGAAGAAAATTCCTCAAGTCCTTTTTGCTATTCTGTATAAAAACAATCCTCACGCCATTTTTGTGGGTTGGTGTCAATATAATTCCAAATTTTTAAATAGTCATTTTCACCGCGGATTATATGGTCGTGAAAGGAGCGCTGGAAAATATTATATCCAATATACTTATTAACAAATCTCTTAAAGGTTGATATAGTGTGTGAAATCTTATTATTTGTAGGGGACGGCGCCCTCGACGTCCCGTTATTAGCCACATTAATCAACAAATGAATATGATTAGGCATAATTACATATTTATCAACAGTAATTCCGGGTATGCTATTTGACGATAATATATAGCGTTCAACAATTTCACCTATTTGTGATTTTTGCATTTTGGGGACGCCGAAGGCGCCGTCCCCTACAATTTTACCAAATAGTTTTTCCTTCTTCTTTGTGCATACCGTTATAAAATAATGTCCGTTTTGGCTGTAATCGTAATTTTTCAGCCTTGTCGGTTTGCGG
>JAZQKT010000006.1:0-14409 GCA_045542295.1 Acutalibacteraceae bacterium | reverse complement strand
AGGGGATTCGAACCCCTGAACGGGTATTAGCCGTTACACGATTTCCAATCGTGCGCCTTAGACCAGCTCAGCCACCTCTCCAAACGTGACTAAAACATTATATATGATTGCCCTTGAAAAATCAAGTGTTTTTTTAAGTTTATGAAATAATTTTATTTAATTTCTACTATCACCCTGTTTGGAAGGCAGGCTATCACACTGCCTTTTTTTGAAATTGGGGCGTGCTTTACGCAGTTTTGGTTTTCACAGTCGGCTTTTTCTACCCAGACCTCACCGCTTTTAATAACTATTATATGAGTTTTTATATCGATTACATCATCCTCATTTAAATTCACTTCTAAAAGCTTTTCGTTATTTTTGGTTATTACAACCTGCCCACCACCTGATGATGCAAAGAACAAAATTAAGACCGATGCTATGATTAACGCAAAAACCGATATTATTACTGCTATATCACCTTTTTTCAATCAAAGCACCCCTTTTGTTCATTTTTTTAATTTTAACACATCTTTACAAAAAATAAAAGTGTGTTATACTGTAAATATGAAAAAAATTATTTTTCCCCAAATACTTCTTTTGGCATTTTGCCTTTGCGGCTGCCAAAGCAATAAGGTTAGCACCGAAACCCGCTTTATACTCGACACCGTAGCAACCATTACTGCCGAATGCAGTAACGAAACGCTTGACGGTGCTTTTGAGGTTTGCGAGAAATACGAAGACCTTTTAAGCCGTACCAAGAAAAACAGTGCGGTTTATAAGCTTAATCATTCAAACGGCTTTGTTAAAACTGACGTTGAGACTCTTAAAATAATTGAGAAAGCCATATATTATTCAAATATATCAGACGGAAAATTTGATATAACGGTAATGCCTGTGGTAAGTCTCTGGAATTTCAACGAAAACACAGTACCCTCTAGAAATGAGATTGCCGAAGCCCTGAAAAACGTTGATTATGAGGCTATTGAAATAAAGAAAGACAGCATTAACCTAAATGGCAAGCAGATTGACCTTGGAGGTATTGCAAAGGGTTATATTGCAGATAGGCTGAAAGAATATCTGACCGACAACAAGGTAAGCAAAGGTATTATAAATCTTGGCGGAAACGTTATTGTATTTGGAGAAGCTTACAATGTTGGAATTGCAAAGCCCTTTACAAATGAACTGGCGGCAACGCTTCGCCTTAAAAACAAGGCTGTTGTAACTTCTGGTATATACCAACGTTATATAGAAAAGGACGGTCAATTATATCACCACATAATTGACCCTGACACAGGCTACGGTGTAGAAAACGAGTTGGCATCTGTCACAATTATCGGAGACAGTTCTATGGAATGTGATGCCCTTTCAACCGTTTGTATGCTTTTAGGCACAAAAAAAGCCACTGAGCTTATTGAAAATACCCCCAATACCGAGGCTGTTTTCATTTCTCGTGACGGCATCCTTTCTATGACAAAAGGTCTTTACGAAAAAGAAAATCTTATATATTTAAAATAATACTATATTTTTTTACAATTTTATGTTACAATAGTTTGAATACTTATTAGTGAGGTATATTTATGAGTCTATTAAGAGCCCTTTTTGGGGATTACAGTAAAAAAGAATTAAAAAGAATTATGCCGCTGCAGCAAAAGGTGCTTGACCTTGAAGAGGAATACGCCGCCCTTTCTGACAGTGAGCTTAAACATAAGACCGAAGAATTTAAAGAACGTTTAGCTCTGGGCGAAACGTTGGACGATATACTTCCCGAAGCCTTTGCCGCCTGCAGAGAGGCGGGTTGGCGTGTGCTTGGAATGAAGCACTTCCCTGTTCAGATTATAGGTGGTATTATTTTGCACCAAGGAAGAATTTCCGAAATGAAAACCGGTGAAGGTAAAACCTTGGTTGCTACTCTCCCCGCCTACCTTAATGCTCTTTCGGGTAAGGGTGTTCACATTGTAACGGTTAACGATTACCTTGCAAAGCGTGACTCTGAATGGATGGGCAAGCTCTACCGCTTTATGGGGCTTAGTGTTGGTCTTATAATTCACGGTATGGATCACGATGCTAAAAAAGAGGCATATAATGCAGATATAACCTATTGCACCAACAACGAATTAGGATTTGACTATCTGCGTGACAATATGGTTATCTACAAAGAAAAAAAGGTTCAGCGTGAGCATAACTTTGCTATTGTGGATGAGGTTGACTCTATTCTTATAGACGAGGCAAGGACACCTCTTATAATTTCAGGTCAGAGTGACAAATCAACCGACCTTTATTTAAAAGCCAACAGCTTTGCACGTTCTCTTAAAATGTTCAAGGTTAAGGAAATGGACGATAAGGCAAGCGACGAGCAGAGCAACTATGACGGTGACTATATTGTAGACGAAAAGGCACACACCGCAACCCTTACCGCAGACGGTGTTGCCAAAGCCGAAGCATATTTCGGAATTGAAAATCTTAATGACACAGAAAACATTGCAATCGCCCACCACATTAATCAAGCTATACGTGCTTACGGTATTATGAAGCGTGATGTTGACTATGTTGTAAAAGACGGTGAGGTTATCATTGTTGATGAATTTACCGGACGACTTATGTACGGAAGACGTTACAATGAGGGTCTTCATCAAGCAATAGAAGCTAAAGAGGGCGTTAAGGTTGCAAAGGAATCTAAAACACTTGCAACAATAACCTTCCAAAACTTTTTCAGACTTTACAGCAAGCTTTCAGGTATGACCGGTACCGCTATGACCGAGGAAGCCGAATTCCAAGAAATTTACAAGCTTGATGTTATTGAAATTCCTACAAACAAGCCGCTTGCCCGTATTGATGAAAACGACGTTGTTTATAAAACCGAAAAAGCAAAGTTTTATGCTGTAATTGATAAGATTGCAGAAAGCCACAGCAAGGGTCAGCCGGTCCTTGTAGGTACTGTTACAATCGAAAAATCGGAGCTTCTTTCCGCAATGCTTAAAAAGCGCGGAATTAAGCACAATGTCTTAAACGCAAAGCACCACGAAAAGGAAGCTGAAATCATCGCCCAAGCAGGTAAATTCGGCGCTGTTACCATTGCTACCAATATGGCAGGACGTGGTACTGACATTATGCTTGGCGGTAACGCAGAATACCTTGCTAAAGCCGCTCTTCGCCATGACGGACTCAGCGAAGAAATGATTGCCGAAGCCACTGGCTTTGCAGAAACCGAAGATACAGATATTATTGCCGCACGTGATAAGTTTAAAGAATATTACGATAAATTCAAGGCAGAAATTGCCCCCGAGGCAGCCAAGGTACGTGAAGCAGGCGGTCTTTGTATAATCGGTACGGAGCGTCACGATTCAAGACGAATTGACAATCAGCTTCGCGGTCGTGCAGGACGTCAGGGTGACCCGGGTAATACACAGTTCTTTGTTTCTTTAGAGGACGACCTTATGCGTCTTTTCGGTGGAGAAAGAATTTCCGTATTAATGGACACCTTAAAGGTTGACGAGAACCTTCCGCTTGAGAGTGCTATGCTTTCAAAAACCATTGAGGGCGCACAAAAGAAGAAGGAAGGTATGAATTTTGCCGTACGTAAGAACGTGCTTCAGTATGACGATGTAATGAATAAGCAGCGTGAGCTTATTTACACACAACGTAACAAGGTTCTTAACGGTGACGATATAACCGCAACCATTCAAAAGATGATTGACGAAACTATTGATGCTTACTGTGCAATTTATCTTGCCGATGATGCAGTTCACGATAATTGGGATGTTAACTCCCTACGTGAATACTTCTTGGGCTGGATTACTTCCCCCGATGATTTACATTTCACCTCCGAAGAGCTTGGCAACACCTCAAAAGAAGAGGTTGCAGAGCACTTAAAGGAACAAGCACGCGAAAAATATGCCGCACGTGAAGAAGAATTCGGCAGTGAGGTTATGCGTGAAATTGAACGTGTAATGCTGCTCAGAAGTGTTGATACAAACTGGATGGATCATATTGACGCTATGGATCAGCTTCGTCAAGGTATCGGTCTTAGGGCATACGGTCAGCACGACCCCGTTGTTGAATACCGTAATGACAGCTATGATATGTTTGAGGCTATGACAAACGCTATAAGAGAGCAGACCTCAAAGCTGGTGCTCACTGTAAGAGTTCGCAAAAACGAAGAGGTTAAGCGTGAAAAGGTTGCAGAAGAAACCTCTGCAGGAGATAATAAGCCCCTAACCGTTAAGGGCAAGGGAGCTGTAGGTAAAAATGCACTTTGCCCCTGCGGCAGCGGTAAAAAATATAAGCGTTGCTGCGGCAAGGACATTGATTAGAGGTGGCATTGTGGAACGAGTGCTGTTGCATTGTTGTTGTGCCCCCTGCTCGGTTTCTTGTATTGAGCCTTTACGAAACGAGGGAATTGAACCCGTTGCCTTTTGGTATAATCCAAACATTCACCCCTTTAAGGAGTACGAAGCCCGCAGGGATTGCCTTATAGAGTATACCGAAAAGTTAGGTGTTGAGCTAATAGTTAAAGAAAATTACGGTCTGCGTGATTTTGTTTGCCACGTAGCGGATAATATTGATGCTCGCTGTACCTACTGCTATGAACACCGCTTGGAGGAAACTGCAAAATATGCCGCACAGAATGGCTTTAGTGCCTTTTCCTCTACCCTGTTTGCAAGTGTTTATCAAAACCACGAGCTAATGCTTAAGGCGGCAAAAGAATTTGCCCAAAAATACGGTGTGGAATTTCTTTACCGCGATTTTCGCCCGAATTTCAGGGCAGGAAACCAAAAAGCCAGAGAAGAAGGTCTTTATATGCAAAAATACTGTGGCTGTATTTTTTCAGAAGAAGATCGCTATAAAAAGCAAATAAATAATGCGAAGGAAAAATTTTTATAATTAACAGGTTGTGTAAATGTATAAGTATTTTTTCAAGAGATTTCTTGATATTCTGTTTTCCCTTTTGGGATTAATAATATTAATAATACCTATGCTTATTGTCGGTATAATCATAAAAATTGATGATAAAGGTCCTGCAATATTCAAGCAAAAAAGAATTGGAAAAAACAAAGAGTTTTTCTGTCTTTATAAATTCCGCACTATGAAAACCGATGCTCCGGACCTTCCAACTCATTTGTTCACCGATCCGCAGAAGCATTTGACACGTGTTGGCAAAATCTTGCGCAAAACAAGTATTGATGAGCTTCCGCAGTTAGTTAATATCCTAAAAGGAGATATGAGCATAATAGGTCCTAGGCCTGCCCTTTGGAGCCAGGATGACCTTATTACAGAGCGCGATAAATACGGTGCAAATGATATCCGCCCGGGACTTACAGGTTTGGCACAGATAAGCGGAAGAGATGAGCTCAAGATTGAACGCAAGGCTTTTCTTGATGGCGAATACACAAGAAATCTCTCATTTTTTATGGATTTAAAGTGCTTTTTTAAAACAATTACCGCAGTAATAAGCTGTAAAGGCTATTCCGAGGGCAACGAAGAACAAAAAGAAACAGAAAAGATAACAAAATGAATATTTTAGTTGTATGTCAGTATTATAAGCCCGAGCCGTTTGCAATTTCGGATATTTGTGAGGCTTTGGTAAACGAAGGACATTCGGTAACTGTAATAACAGGTATCCCGAATTATCCTTTAGGAAAAATTTATAAAGGTTATCGTTTTTTTAAAAAACGTAACGAAACCTTGAACGGTGTTAAAATTCACCGTTGCTTCACTATTGGCAGAAGAAGCGGTGCTTTTTGGAGATTTTTAAACTACTACAGCTTTTCGCTTTCCTCCACCCTTTATGCTTCAAGGCTCAAAGAAGAGTTTGATGCTGTGTTTGTTTATCAGCTCTCCCCCGTTATGATGACCTCGGCTGCACTGAAATACAAGAAGAAGCATAACAAAAAGATTGTGCTTTACTGTCTTGATTTATGGCCCGAAAGCTTAATTTCGGGCGGTATTAAGCCGGGTACCTTTATTTTTAATTTTTTCAAAAGAACCTCCGCAAAAATTTACAATAATGTTGACAAAATTTTAATCACCTCAAAATACTTCGGGGATTATTTCAGCGAAAACTTCGGTATCAATGAAACCTACCTACTGCCACAATATGCTAACGATTTATTTCTTCCCGAAAAATGTCAAAAACAGCCTGACGGCAATATTGACCTGCTCTTTGCAGGAAATATAGGCAAGGCTCAAAGCATTGACACAATTATTAAAGCCGCCGCCTTAACACGCGATATTGATAATTTGAAATGGCATATAGCAGGTGATGGCTCCGAGCTTGAAGTAGTGAAAAAGGAAACCGAAAAGCTTAAACTTAACAATATTGTTTTTCACGGCAGAATGCCTGTTGAAGAAATGCCCAACCTATACGCTTTAGCCGATGCTATGCTTGTCACGCTTAAATCTGATTCTTTGGTTTCTCAAACGCTTCCCGGCAAAGTTCAATCATATATGGCGGCAGGAAAGCCGATTATAGGCGCTATAATCGGTGAAACCGATACAATAATCAATGCTGCTAATTGTGGATTTTGCGGTGAGGCTCAAAATCCCGAGCAGCTTGCCGAAAACGTACGCAAATTTATTGATTTCAAGGATAAAGAAACGCTTGGTAAAAACGCAAGAAAATATTATGAGGAGCATTTTTCAAAAGAAAAATTCATTTCTTCGCTTGAAAACTATTTGAATTCTTAACTAACCGCAGAACCGTCTTTCTTTGGAAAGGCGGTTCTTTTATGCAAAAACGCAACGTCGGTTTTATAATTATTTGATTGACTTTACTCTCTAAAAAGGCTATAATAGTTGCGTGTGCAACGGTTTCGCGCGCAACTATTTTCGTTGAGGTAAATTATATGTCAAAATTCATGAAGATGCTCAATAACATCAGCCGCTCCCAGGCAATTTACAGATGCAGTAAAATCTCTGCAAAAGACCTTGCAAGCGGACATTATTCTTATGTACTTTGCATTTGCAGGGCGCCCGGGCGCTCCCAAGAAGAAATAGCACAAGACTTATGCGTTAATAAAAGCACCGTTACAAGAAATCTTAATTTCCTTGAAGAAAATGGCTATATTTCAAGAAGAGCAATACCAAATGACAAACGCCAGCTTTCGGTGCATCCAACCGAAAAGATGCTTGCCGTTCTGCCCGAGATTAAAGCAGCATCGGCAGAATGGATGAAGCTTTTATCCGAAGATATACCGGAAAATGAGCTGGAGATTTTTGATTCGGTTTTAAGCCGTATGGAAACAAAGGCACGTGAGCTTATAGAAAGCCAAGGGGAGAACAAATGAAGTGGGTTTTTGAATTTTTAAAGCCACTGCGTTCACGCATCGCAGTGGGTACTATAATTAAGATCATCGGTACGCTTGCCGAGCTTATTATCCCTTTTTTATTAAGTTACATATTAGAAAATGTAATAGAAGCAGGCAGAGTTAATAGTATTTTGTTTTTTGGTATTCTTATGGCAATTTGCGCAGTTATCGCCTCACTTGGTAACATAATTGCCAACCGAATGGCGGCTAAAACAACTATGATATTTTCAACCCATATGCGAAAAGAGTTGTTTTCAAGAACACTGCACCTTTCATCAAGGAGTATTGATAACTTTACAATTCCGTCACTTGAATCAAGAATCACATCAGACACCTATAACGTTCAAAACTTTATAGGTATGATGCAAAGAATGGGCATTCGCGCCCCTATTCTTCTGCTTGGAGGCTCTATAATAACACTTGTTATGGATAAGAAGCTTGCCCTTATTATGATTGCAACACTTCCTATTATTTTTATAGTGGTATACAGCATATCAAAAAAAGGTGTACCGCTTTACTCAACAGTTCAGCAATCGGTTGACGGTATGGTTAGAGTTGTGCGTGAGGATGCACAGGGTATCCGTGTGATAAAAGCACTTTCAAAGGTGAATTATGAAAATGCACGTTATGATAAAGCAAATATGACCCTTAGGAAAAATGAGGCAAAAGCAGGAATTATTATGGGTGTTGTAAACCCGATTATGACATTGCTTATGAATGTGGGTATTGTTGCGGTTGTAGCATTCAGCGCTTATTTTGTAGCCAACGGAACCTCCTCTGCAACCACCGTTATTGCTTTTATGCAGTATTTTACACTGATTTCAATGGCAATGATGTCAATCTCAAGAATGTTTGTAATGTACACCAAATGCGCCGCCTCTGCCAAACGAATTTCAAATGTTATGGAGCAGGAAAATGAGCTTGCCGTTATAGCTGACGATGGTAAGGGCGACAAGACTTATCATATCTCCTTTGAAAATGTAAGCTTTTCATATCTTGGCAAAAAGGACAACATTAAAAACATATCCTTTGCTTTAAAGCGTGGCGAATCTCTTGGTATCATTGGTGCTACGGGTAGCGGAAAATCCACCATTCTGCGCCTTCTTATGCGCTTTTATGATGCAGATGCGGGCATAATCCGTATTGACGGTAAAGATATACGCACTTACAAGAAGGATGAGCTTACCGCTATGTTTGGTGTAGTATTCCAAAATGATTTTATCTATGCCGCTACTATCGAGGAAAACATCCGCTTTGGCCGCGATATTGCTGGTGAGGATATTATTAAAGCGGCAAAAACCGCACAAGCACATGACTATATATCCTCATTTTCGGAAGGGTATTCCCACGCTGTTACAACGGGCGGCACTAATCTTTCCGGCGGACAGCGCCAAAGACTGCTTATTTCCCGAGCCATAGCAGGACATCCCGACATACTGATTCTTGACGATTCATCATCTGCACTTGATTATAAAACCGATGCTAACCTGCGAAAGGCTCTGGCAAACGATATTCCCGACTCCACCGTTATCACCGTTGCACAGCGAGTAAGCTCGGTTAAAAGCTGTGATCTTATTCTTGTTATTGAAAACGGTGAAATTATCGGATGCGGTAAGCACGAAGAGCTAATTGAGAATTGCGCCGAATACAGAGAAATAAGTGATTCCCAGATGGGAGGTGCTTTCCTTGAGTGATAAGAGTATTAAAGCAAAAAATCCTAAAAAAGTGTTTTTAAGACTTAGCAAATACGTATTACAGCAATGGCACCTGTTTTTGCCTGCCCTGCTTTTGACACTTGGGGCAAACCAGCTCTCACTTTTAGGACCCAGATACTCGGGTGCCGCTATTGATGCCATTGAGCTTTCAAGCGGTGTAGATTTCCCGGCCGTTTGGAAAAACATAGCCCTTATGCTTGGTTGCTACATAATATCAGCACTGCTTTCATACATTCTTTCGGTTATAATGATACAGTTAAGCCAAAGAATAATTTATAAAATGAGAAAGCAGGTATTTGAAAAGCTTACAACGCTCCCTGTGAATTATTTTGACACTCATGCAACGGGTGACATTATCAGCCACTTATCCTACGATATTGATACCATAAACAGCACCCTTTCTCACGATTTAATTCAGATAATGACAAGCCTTTACACTGTTATCGGTTCACTCATTTTTATGTGGCAGATATCAAAGCCGATGATACTGATTTTTGTTTTAACCGTTCCGGCATCGCTTTTATTCACACGCTACCGTTCTAAAAAGGTGCGTCCGCTTTTCAGCAAGCGAGCAAGGAAATACGGTGAATTGAACGGCTTTGCCGAAGAAATGCTGACCGGCTCACGTACTATTTCGGCATACGGCACCGAGAGGGTTGTTGCTTCACGCTTTAACAAGATAAACGATGAAGCGATGGACGCATTTTACAAAGCTGAATATAATGCGGCACTCCTCTACCCCACTATAAATCTTATCAACAATATTTCGTTAACTCTCGTGGCGGTTATAGGTGGAATTCTTTATATGTTTTCGCAAAACGGCACCGTACTTGCTACCTCTGCCTTCTTTATAACCCTAGGCGGTGTGGCACAGTTTGTACAGTATTCAAGAAAATTTGCAGGACCGATAAACGAGTTTTCTAATATCCTTCACGAAATCCAGTCAGCTTTTTCGGCGGCGGAGCGTGTGTTCACTATCCTTGACGAAGAACCCGAAAAGGCGGACTCAAAAGAGGCTAAAGAGCTTAAAGAGGTTATGGGCGAAGTTCAACTTAATAATGTGACATTCGGTTATACCGAGGAAAAAACAGTGCTTAAAAATGTATCGGTAAAGGCAAAAAAGGGACAAACGGTAGCAATAGTCGGTCCTACGGGGGCAGGCAAAACCACCATCATTAATTTGCTTATGCGGTTTTATGATACCCAAAGCGGTGAAATACTTCTGGACAGCATACCGTCGGTCGATTTAAAACGAAGCGACCTCCGTCTTGCCTTTAATATGGTTCTTCAGGATACTTGGCTATTCTGCGGAACTATATATGATAATATTGTATACGGCAGAGAGGATGCCTCAGCGGATGAGGTTTTTGAGGCAGCAAAAAAAGCAAAAATTGACACCTTTATTGAAAGTCTGCCCGATGGTTATAACACAATACTTTCGGATGACGGTGTAAATATTTCAAAGGGTCAAAAGCAGCTAATCACCATAGCCAGAGCTTTCCTTTCAAAAGCGCCCATATTAATTCTGGATGAAGCAACTTCAAATGTTGATTCACGTACCGAAATACAAATTCAAAATGCAATGACAGAGCTTATGGAGAACAAAACCTGCTTTATCATCGCTCACCGACTTTCAACTATTCAAAATGCTGATACGATTTTGGTGGTGAAGGATGGAGCTATTATAGAGCAAGGAAGCCACGATGAGCTTATAGCCAAAGGCGGTTTTTACTATTCTCTCTATCATTCGCAGTTTAGCTAATAACACCTCTGATAATAATTTGCAAAAAACATACCCGAGCTTCACGCAGAACGGTGAAGCTCGGGGTTTTTTATACCTATTTTATATTTATACATTTATTATTATCGGCATAATTCCTTTATCGGTAATATCTATTACCGCATAAGAGGGCTTCCCCTCCCTTGGACTTGAGCAGGATCCGGGATTCACAATATAGATACCGTCCTCATATAATATTTTAGCAACGTGTGTATGACCGTAAAGAACAATATCATAATTATTCTTCTTTGCCGCCTCAAGCAGTCTTTCAGTGCCGTATTTAACACTGTGGTTATGCCCGTGAGTATAAAAAATTCTTTTTCCGTTTATAACCTCTAACCCAACGGCAGGCAAAACAGGAGCAAAATCACAGTTGCCGCAAACAGTATGGAATTTTTTATTGGGATATATAAACTCAAAATCCTCAATATCGCTGACATTATCACCCAAAAAGAAAATATGAGTTGCTTCGGTTTGTGCGGCTAAAATTTTATCAATAATATCTGTTCTTTTGTGCGAATCTGAAATTACCGCAATTCTCATACCTTGTCTCCTATTCTAAAATTAATTTAATTTCATATTATATATTAAAGCAAATTACGGAGGAAATTTCAATGGATAATAATTTAAATAATAAAAATATTGATACTCTCACCTCATCCTTAAACGGAAAAATTGATCGCAGAACTATTGCCGAGACAATGAAAACAGGAAATACAGATGCACTGATAAACAAGCTTTCAGATAAAGATAAGGAAAAGCTCTATTCTGTTTTAAACGATAAAAAAGCAATAGAAGAAATGCTCAAATCTCCAAAGGCGGCGGCTATAATAAAAATGCTTTCAGGCGGCGGTAAAAATGGATGATATAAGTGAAAAGCTGGCAGGACTGTTAAACGACCCCGAAACGATGGATCGTGTAAGACGAATGGCAGAAAACATTTTAGGCGGCGAAGAGCCTAAACTTCCCCAACCGCAGACTACCGATAATGTAAGTAATTTTTTGGGCGCAGACGAAATGCAATCAATAATTTCAATAATAAGCCGTCTTAATTCTTCCGGAACAGACAACCGCACACAGCTCTTGACCGCTCTAAAACCCCACCTCAGTGAGCCTAAAAGAGAAAAGGTTGACACCGCAATAAAAATATTAAAAATGATAGAAATTTTACCTCTGCTTAAAGACAGCGGTATTTTAAAATTTTAAACAAGGAGGTAATGCTGTGAACCAAAATGAATTTGTACGCCAGCAGCAGGCGGCGGTAGAGCGTATGCGCGAAATGAACTCACGAGCACAAATAAACCGTAACACTAACCACAAAATGCCACCTGTTCCCCCATTTGTACGTGTGGGTGAAAATAAAGCCGACAGTATTAATCTGCAAGCATCCGCCACAACCGAACAAACCCCAAGTGAAAATCACAGCAAGCAAGCCCCAACGCCTGCGATTTCATCCATAAATCCGTCCTTTAACGGACTTAATATACCTTTTATCGATAAGCTTTTAAAGGATGGAGATTCAACGCTTATCATCGGCTTGTTACTCATTCTTATGAGTGAAAACAGTGATAAGCTTTTGCTTTTTGCCCTTGTTTACATTCTTTTATAAATCGGGATTGATGTACTTTTTATCGGACACATAAAAGATTAAAATAAAAAATGTAAAAAATCTTAAAAAACACTTGACAAATGTTATCCTTACTGCTATAATAAGGATAACGAACAAATGTTCGGGAGGTAAAAATTATGTCATTATCATTCGCTTTCACTACTGTTTTTGAGGTTCTCTTGGTTGCCTTGGTTGTTTGGGGCATATTTAATGAGGACAAGTTAATTGCCTTTGAAAAAAATTTAAAGGCTCTGGTTCGTCGCCGCAGATTTAAGGTTTTGAAGAATTCTTCGGCCTATTATTCACGCAACGTTTACCTTTACAATTCTAAAAATTAACATAAACTCTTTGTATTTTAAATCCGCTTTGCTTTTTCGTTTTCTTTGTTTGTAAAAACCTTTTTAAACAGACCTAAAAATAAAAGCTTGACCGTTGTCAAGCTTTTATTTTTTTATTCATTTGAAACAATATTTTTTATCCAAATTCCTTTTTTAACAAATACATAACCTATAACACATTTTATTATATTAATAAGTTGTACTGTGGTGTATAAATAAAGTATGTTGAGTTCCGTAAAACCACTTAAAATAAACGCTATCGGCACACTGATAAGCCACATAAAGCCACTGTCAAAAATAAAGGTAATAAGCGTTTTGCCTCCTGAACGCAGGGTGAAATAGGTTGCGTGAGCAAACGCTTCTATCGGCATTACCAGCGCGCATATCTGCATTAGCCTGGTTGCAATAAGCCGCACATCATCGGGATAATTATATGCAAGTGGTATAAAGTACGCTGTAATAAAGAACACCACGCCCACTACTGCGCTTACGAATACCGAAAATGCTATCATCTTTCGACAGGTATCCTTTGCACCCTCCTCATCCTTTGCGCCAAGCTGTTGTCCAAGCAGAATACCGATTGAAACCCCAACCGCCATAAACGCAACCGAAAATACATTGAAAAAGGTTTGTAAAATATTATTTGCGGCAACTACCTCAATACCCCTTGCAGAATAGCTTTGATTAATAGCCGCCATTCCTACACTCCAAAGTGCCTCATTAATTAGCAAGGGCATTCCTTTTACAATGATATTTTTAACAAGATAGGCAGGAACGTAAAAGCTGCGGTAAATACCCTTTATGAACGGACTGCGATTAACGGTGGCACGTGTACAAACAATAATCAGTATAAGCTCAACAAATCTTGAAATTACGGTAGCTATTGCCGCACCCCTAACTCCCAGGGGCTTAAAACCAAAATGACCGAATATTAAAATATAGTTAAATAAAAGATTTGTAAAAACCGCAACGCAGCCTGCAACCATTGGCAAAACAGGACGTCCGCACTCACGAAGCGTTCCCGAATAGCATTGTGTTACGGCAAACGGAATAAAACCAATAAGCATTATGTTAAGATAATCTCTGGCTTCACGAAGGGTAAACGCAGGGTCAACCTTACCGCCATCACCCTGTAAATAAAGGTTTATAAGACCGTTACCAAAGAGCGAAAAAACAGCTATTCCCAATAAGGACAACAACAAGCTTATGATAAGCTTAAAGCGGAATGTATAGCGTATACCCTCATTATCACCCTTACCGAAAAACTGTGCGCCGAAAATTCCCGCTCCGGAAATAGCACCAAATATGCAAAGGTTGAAAACAAAAATCAATTGATTTGCAACCGTTACTCCCGAGCTTGAGGCTATATTAAGCCGACCCACCATTATATTATCGAGCATATTAACAAGGTTTGTAATACCGTTTTGAAGCATAATGGGTAAGGTCAGCGCCAAAACACGTTTATAAAACTCCCTGTTGCCTATGTATTTTTTAATAAACATCCAATCACCTATGGCATTTTACAACATAACCGACTTAAAGTCAATGATTAACAGTATATACAACTTGAATTTTTAACAGTTAATGTTATAATAAGTTTGAAACCAAGCTTCCCTCATCAAAGGAAGCCAAAGCTATACTATAAAAGGTGATATAATGATTAAAATACTTTTCATCTGCCACG
>JAZQKT010000005.1:0-32649 GCA_045542295.1 Acutalibacteraceae bacterium | reverse complement strand
GTTAGCTATGAAGAAGGAAAAACGGGCGTATTTGTAAGTGAAGATAACATTAACTCTTACTATGAGCACAATAAGGTTTCAAAGGGATGCCACGGCACAGGTGACGTTTACGCATCCGCCTTTGTTGGCGCTTTAATGAATGACAAAGAAACCTTTGAAGCCGCAAAAATTGCCGCCGATTACACAGTTGAGTGTATAAAAATAACTATGGATGACCCAACACACTGGTACGGTGTTAAATTCGAGCTTGTTTTACCAAAGCTTATTGAAGCACTTTCTTAAGCTATCATTAAAAATTCATTTTAACTCTTTACCCCAACTATTGACAAAGAGCCTAAAAATACCCGTAAATCCCAACGGATTTACGGGTATTTTTTTATTAGTTGCTCTTCTTTGTATAGCTTAAAAGACCGCCTGCCTTTAAAATAGCCTTTTGGCGCTCTGTGAAGGAAACCGCAAGTGCAAAGCTTTCGCCTGTGGTTTCATTTTTAAGTGTGATCTCACCATTATCCATACCCTCAAACACATTGGAAAGTGTAAGCTTATCACCTTGATTAAGCTTATCATAATCATCAGCGTTTTTGAAGGTGAGTGGCATAATACCTGCATTAATAAGATTTGCTACATGAATACGTGCAAAGCTCTTTGTAATAACAGCACGAACGCCCAAATACATGGGAACAAGTGCCGCATGCTCACGGGACGAGCCCTGACCGTAGTTACTGCCACCTACAATAATGCTTCTGCCAAGCGCCTTTGCACGCTCGGGGAATGTGGTATCGCAAACACCGAAGCAGAATTGTGACAAATGGGGGATATTTGAACGGTAAGGAAGAATCTTTGCGCCTGCAGGCATAATATGGTCGGTAGTTATATTGTCGCCAACCTTTAGGCCGATTTCCGCACTCAAGGTATCCTCTTGCGGAATTTCTGTCGGGAAAGGCTTAATATTGGGTCCGCGCATAACCTCAAGGCTTTCTGCCTCTTCGGGTGTTGCGGGAGCAATAACTGCAGTATCATCTATAACAAATTTTTCGGGCATTTTAATATCAAGCTCTGTACCTAAAAGTCGTGGGTCGGTGATTTCACCTGTTAAAGCCGCCGCAACCGCAGTTTCGGGAGACACAAGATAAACCTGGCCGTCTGCCGTGCCGCTTCTGCCTTCAAAGTTGCGGTTAAAGGTACGCAAGGAAACACCTGCGCTATTGGGTGAGAAGCCCATTCCGATACAAGGACCGCAAGCACACTCAAGAAGTCGCGCACCGCTGGCTAAAATATCGGTCAAAGCGCCGCAATCGGCAAGCATTTTTAAAACCTGCTTTGAGCCGGGTGAAATTGAAAGGCTAACCATAGGATCAATAACCTTACCCTTGAGAAGAGCCGCAACCTTAAGCATATCAAGAAGCGATGAGTTTGTGCAGGATCCGATACAAACCTGGTCAACCTTTGTGCCCTTTAAGGACTCAACAGTTACTATATTATCAGGACTGTGAGGACAAGCGATAAGAGGTTTTAACTCTGACAAATTTATCTCGATAATCTTATCATAAACTGCATCGTCATCGCTCTTTAGTTCAACAAAATCTTCGCCTCTGCCCTCTGCCTCTAAAAATGCTTTTGTGATTTCGTCGGATGGGAAAATTGAGGTTGTAGCACCAAGCTCTGTACCCATGTTAGTAATGGTTGCACGCTCGGGAACAGAAAGAGTTTTAATACCCTCGCCACCCCATTCGATTATGGCGCCTACGCCGCCCTTAACCGAAAGAATACGCAATATTTCAAGGCTTATATCCTTTGCGGTAACAAAGGGATTAAGCTTACCCGTAAGATTAACCTTATACATTTTGGGCATTGTTATATAATAAGCACCGCCGCCCATTGCAACTGCAACATCAAGACCGCCGGCACCCATTGCAAGCATACCTATACCGCCACCTGTGGGAGTATGGCTGTCAGAACCGATAAGTGTTTTACCGGGTTTGCCAAAGCGCTCAAGATGTACTTGGTGGCAAATACCGTTACCGGGACGTGAAAAATAAATTCCATGCTTTTTACAAACCGACTGAATGTATCTGTGGTCATCAGCATTTTCAAAGCCCGACTGCAATGTATTATGGTCAATATACGCTACACTGCGCTCGGTTTTTACGCGATCAAGTCCCATTGTTTCAAACTCTAAGTATGCCATAGTACCTGTGGCATCTTGGGTTAAGGTTTGATCTATTTTTAGTGCAACCTCACTGCCAACGGTCATATCACCGCTAAGCATATGTGCTTTAATAATTTTTTGTGCAATAGTTAAACCCATTTTTAATTATCCTTTCTTTATATGGTTATAAGCGTTCAAAACGTGTTGCTTTGCGGCTTCTGCTGCAAGCTCGGCATCACCCTTTACGATGGCCTCATACACCTTTCTATGCTCTTTTACCGAAGCATCGGCGCGGCTGTTGCTTTCAACCGATGCCTTACGGTATTTTTGTGCTTTTTTATGAAGCGGCAAAAGGGTATCATAAAACACCATACTTCCGCTTAATTCATACACCCTGTTGTGGAATTTGTTATCCATCTGCTTGATGCGGTCAGCATCCTTCTTTTCAAGATAGAATTCCTGTAGCTCCAATACTTCTTTCAGTGCTACAAGCTGCTCTTCAGTTCTATTTTCAGCCGCCATAGCAGCAACCAAGCCTTCAAGCTGGGCGCGGATGACATAAATATCCTCTAAATCCTTTTCGGTTATACCGATAACCACCGAACCCTTGCCCGATTCCTCAATTAAATGCTCTTGCTCAAGTCTGCGAAGCGCCTCTCTGATAGGGGTGCGGCTGACACCCAGCTCTGCGCTAAGCTTACTTTCGGTGAGAACCTCACCTCGGGCATATTTGCCGCTCAAAATATTTGTTTCAAGATGCTCAAAAACCTGATCTGCAAGGGACACAGTCTTATGCTCTAACATACTGTCTCTCTCCTTTAAAACCGGCCGCCCGACAGTTCACTTATCTTCTTTTCCAGCTCACCGTTGGAAAGTGCGGTCTGTCTGCCGTCCTCATATTCCTTGTCAACCCACTCTTTAACTGCAATTACAAGCGGATCCTTTTTGTCAAGCGAATTTTCCTTGCTTAAACGGTAGTTATTGTTAATCCAATATGCAATACCTGCAAGACCGCTTGTTTTGCCGATTGAAACCGATGCGGGTCTATTCAGTATTTTTTCGGTATCAAAAATATTATAAATTTCCTCATCCTTTAAAAGACCGTCAGCGTGAATACCTGCTCTTGTTACATTAAAGTTTCTGCCCACAAACGGTGTCATCGGCGGAATATCATAGCCCATTTCGTTTTTGAAATACTCTGCAATTTCGGTAATTACCGATGTATCCATACCGTCAAGCGCACCTCTTAAAGACGCGTATTCCATAATCATTGCCTCAAGCGGAACGTTACCTGTTCTTTCACCGATACCAAGCAAAGAGCAGTTTACTGCCGAAGCACCGTAAAGCCAAGCGGTAGAAGCATTGGCAACAGCTTTATAAAAATCATTATGACCGTGCCATTCAAGCATTTCACTCGGAACATCGGAATAGTGCTGTAGTCCGTAAATTATTCCCGGAACACTTCTCGGCAAAGCAACCTCACTGTAAGGTACACCGTAGCCCATCGTATCGCAGGCACGTATTCTTACGGGGATTCCTGCATCCTTTGACATCTTCATCAGTTCATTTACAAAGGGTACAACAAAACCGTAAAAGTCTGCTCTTGTTATATCCTCTAAATGACAGCGAGGCATTACGCCTGCCTCACACGCCTCTGCAACGGCGGAAAGATATGTATCCATTGCCTGCTTTCGCGTCATCTTAAGCTTTTTGAATATGTGATAATCACTGCAGGAAACCAAAATACCGGTTTCCCTTATGCCTAAATCCTTAACCAGCTTGAAATCTTCCTTGCTGGCTCTGATCCAGGTTGTGATTTCAGGGAATTTAAGTCCCAATGCCTGACATTTTTCAAGCGCTTCCCTATCCTTTTTGCTATAGACGAAAAACTCGGTTTGACGGATTATTCCATAAGGTCCGCCAAGCTTCGACATAAGCTTATAAAGATGCACTATCTGGTCAACGGTATATGGCTCAACCGACTGCTGACCATCCCTGAGGGAGGTATCTGTAATCCAAATATCCTGCGGCATATTCATAGGCACGCGTCTATGGTTAAAGGCAACCTTTGGGATATCCTCATAAGTATAAAGATCCCTGTAAAGATTAGGCTCTTTCACGTCCTGCAAAGAGTATTTATACATTGACTGTTCAAGTAGATTTGTTTTGTTTGAAAGCTCTAACATTTTATCACCTCTGTATAATTGTATACAATTATACTCGTTTTTTTGTGTTTGTCAATACCTATATAGAAAATTTACGCCAAAAAACAAAACCGAATCCTTTTGAATTCGGTTTTGTTTTTATTATTAAAAGTATTCTTTTTCAATACGGATAATACTGTCGCAAACCTTAAGGCTTGTATTTCTGTGGGTAACAAAGAGTATTGTCTTATCACGCATTTCCTTAATATTATTAAGTACCCTTGTTTCTGTTGCTTCATCCAAAGCAGAGGTTGCCTCATCAAGAAGCAATACCGGAGCATTTGTAAGAAGAGCCCTTGCAATAGAAATTCTTTGCAGCTGACCTTCAGATAGTCCCGCTCCCCTTTCGGAAAGCTCGGTATCAAAGCCGTTTGGCAATTCCTTTATAATATCATAAATTTCTGCCGTTTTTGTAACAGCGATAAGTTCTTCTTCGCTGACATTTTCGTTACCAAGAGTAATGTTTTCCCTCACCGTGCCCGAAAGTATCATATTTCCTTGCGGAACATAAGCAAAAATTCCACGCAAGTCGGTATTAAGCGGAAGATCGCCATTAACGGTAATGCTGCCTTCCTGCGGAACATAAAGACCGAGCAAAATTTTAAATATTGTGCTTTTTCCACTTCCCGATTCGCCTGTAATTGCCGTAATTTTACCCTTTTCTATGCTTTGAGTAAGCCCACGCAAAATAATTTCATCCTTATAAGCAAAGGTCACATTATTAATTTCTATTCCGCTAAATTCTCCCTTTACTTCTTCAAGCCTTTCCTTATCGGCGCTTTCATCCATGGTACCGTTTTCAATTTCTATCAATCTTTCGGCAGAGGCCAGCGCCGAATAATAATGCGGAAGTATGCCCGAAACGTTTTGAAGCGGTGCTCTGAGCTGCTGGAAAAGCTGTAAAAACGCCATAAGTGTACCATAGGTTATAGCACCGCCGGCAATTTGACCCGCACCCCAAAGCAATATCGCATAATAACCGAGAGTGAAAAACGTATAAAGCCCCATATTTATGATTACCGACATTCTGCTTCGCTTTATAACAAGACGATAATGCTCATTCAAATATTTGTGTAGCTTTTTTGTGAACGGAGCTTCTCCTTCAAACGCCTTAAGCACAACTACATTTTCAAAGCATTCCTGCATAAAGGCTCTTGTTGTGCCCTCTGTCCTTTGACATTCCTTATGTAAAGATTTAAACTTGCGGCTTATAATTCTGCCGGATGCCGGAACTACCAAACCAAACACCAGAATTATAAAAGAGATTCTTTTATCAAGCATAACCAGCGCTACCACGCCGCCCACTATTTTAGTTAACATAGATGCAACGCTTGGCAGGATATCTACTACCGCATTTACAACAACCTCTGCATCAGATGTTAAGCGATTAAGTAAATCTCCCGAATGGTATTCCGATATTTCAGAATATTTACGCCTGCTTATTGCTGTGAATAATGCACTTCTTAAAGCTATTGTAAGCTTCCCCTTTGAAACGGCTTTAAGCAAAAAGTCCGTTATATACAGAATTATTTGAATTATTATAACAGCAAAAAGCAGTATTCCGTAAAACAAAAAGCTTCCCTTGCTCTGCTTGGTTGCAATATCTATTATTTCCTTTGAAAGTAGGGCTAATGCTACACCGGTTAATGAAATAATTGCAGAAAAAACAGTGATTATACCCACAATCGGCAAATATCTTTTGCTTTTCCCTATTATCCATTTTAATACTTCCGAATTTGTTTTTTTATTCTTCAATGATGCCATTTTTCTTCATTGTGCGTACAAAAACATCAATATCGCCAAGCGCCAAAACAGTTGAAATATCAAAATTCTCTATTAAAGCGTTAAGCATTTCGGTTTTTGTTACATCCTTCTCCTTTAAAAGATTCCATAAGAATACGGCGGTATCGGCAAGAACAATTGAATTGTCAAGCTCGCCCGAAACCGTACCGTTACAGGTCACAATATATTTGCCTTTCTCATTTTTAAGTTCATACTCGTTTTTAATTCTCAAAAAAACACCCCATTCACATTTATTATATAACAAATAATTTTATATTGCAAGTAAAAGGAAAATAGTGTATAATATTATTATCACTAATATCTATATGTTTTATTTAAGGAGTTATGATATGGATACGTTTTTTGAACAAATTTTACCAATTAAAAAAACAGTTAAAACAACTTTGGCATTTGTCGGCATTTGGGTTTTGGCTCTTGCTCTTTCGGTATTTTTATTTATATATCCCGTTTTAGCCACCCTTTCTTTCTTACTTATAGTAGGTATACTTTACGGTGCTTACAGGTTGTCTGCTCTTTTAAACATTGAGTATGAATACATCATCACCAACGGCACAATGGATATTGATAAAATTATAAATAAGAGTTCTCGTAAAAGAATGCTTTCCTTTGAGCTTGGACAGGTTACCCGTTTAGAAAAATATAACCCTGCTCTGCTTAGAAATATTGATCAAAAGGCAATTGTTTTTGCCTGCAATACAGATGATGAAAATGCCTATTTCTTGGTGGCTGAAAAGGAAGGAAAAGGAACCTGCTATTTAGTATTCTCCCCTAATGAGCATATAAAATCTGCTGCTGCTAAATTTATTCCTAAATTCATTGCAAACAGCGCATTTAAATAATAACTGTGAGGTGCCGCTAAATGTCTGTATTGACCGCCGCTTTAATCAAAAGTTCAGAGGAAAGCGCTGTTAAAAGCGGCGCTTTTTCTTTCAGAGAATTAATGTATACCGCAGGCACTACGGCAGGAAAAATAATATTTCAAAAATATGACTGCCAAGGTAAAAAAATTGCTGTTGTGTGCGGTAACGGCAATAACGGCGGTGACGGCTTTGTGATTGCCTCATATCTATATGAACTTGGAGCAGACGTTACTATAGTAACTCCGCTTGGCATTCCCAAAACCGAAAATGCACTTTATTATTACAAAAAAGCAGAAAAAATCAAAAAGACCGCCAACCTATCAGGCGATTTTGATATTATAATTGATGCTGTTTTCGGCATCGGTCTCGACCGTGAGGTCAGCCAAAGCCTTTGTGAGCTTTTTGAGAAAATCAATAAATCCTCTGCAATTAAAATTGCCGTTGATATCCCCAGCGGAATTGAAGCCGATACCGGTAAAGTTTTGGGTGCCGCTGTCTGTGCGGACCTTACTATAAGCTTCATAGCCCTAAAGCCTTGCTTTTTATTGCCTTACGGCTCTGATTATTGCGGTGAGGTTTTTGTTGCGGATATTGGCGTTGCGCCCTGCGGTTATACCTACCAAACAATCAAAAAACCGCATTTTCCGAAAAGACCTCATAATTCCCACAAGGGCACCTTCGGCACAGCACTTCTCATTTGCGGAAGCTATGGTATGGCAGGTGCCGCCATTCTTGCCGCAAAGGCGGCCTTGAGAAGCGGTTTGGGTATTGCAAAATGTGTTTTATGTGAGGGGATATATTCCGCCTTCACTTCTGCCCTGCCCGAAGCCGTATGTCTGCCTAAAAAACAAAGCAGTGACGGCAAACTTTGCTTTGACGGATTTGATTTGCCCACAGCTTTGAGCGGTTGCTCTGCTCTGCTTTTCGGTTGCGGAATAGGTCAAAGTGATGATACCTTTAAAATTTTAGAAGAAATAATAGAAAAAAGTAATATTCCTACAGTAATTGATGCTGACGGAATAAATCTTATAAGCCAAAGCATAGATTTATTAAAGAAAAGCAAAGCTCCGATAATTATAACCCCCCACCCGGGCGAAATGGCAAGGTTGTGCGGTTGCACTACTGCCGAGATTGAGGCTGACCGTATAAATAAGGCAAAACAATTCGCAAAAGAATATAACTGCATTGTTGTTTTAAAAGGTGCTAATACCATCGTCGCCACTTCAAACGGAGATATAAGCATTAATATTATAGGTAACCCGGGAATGGCAACAGGCGGCAGCGGTGATGTGCTTGCCGGCATTTTAGTTTCCCTTTTAGCACAAGGCATTCCACCTATAGAAGCCGCCAAATCCGCAGTTTATCTCCACTCCGAGGCAGGGGACCGAGTTGCCAAAAGGCGCGGAGAAAGAAGCCTTATTCCCAGTGATATTATTGAGGAGCTTTAATAAATTTATAAGGAGAAGCTCCCATGAAAAAAGTTTTTATTCCGTTTTTTTGCCTTCTTGCTTTTTGCATTGGCTGTTCAGGATTTATAAAAAGCTCTGATGTGACCGCAATCACATCAGGGCTTTCTTTTACGGCTGAAATTTCTCACTCTGACAACACCTATATATATGACGTTACAATAAACAAAAACGGTAGCACCGAAATGAAGCCCAAAAACGCCGATTCAACTATCGGCACAGACTACCTTTTTGACGGCAACACCGTTACATACAAATATGATAACCTTGAATACTCTTCTAAAATTTCCGCTATACCGAAAAGCTCTTATGCAGACTTTATTTACACCGTTTTAAAAGAAACAGCTAAACAAAAAAGCAAAGTGAAATCCAAGAATAACCAATATTATTTAGAAGGAAAAACCGACAAATACGATTTTTTAATCTATTTCGGAGGTAGCGGACTGCCTCTGAAAATAATCGATAAAAATAAGAACCTTTCGGTAATCTTAAAAAATGTTGTCCTTTTAGAATGATTTATTTCTTCACCCGTACGGTGAATTCCTTTGAACATCTTGGACATACTGTTTTATGAACGCCTATTCTGTGCGGGAGTCGGAGTATTGCTTTGCAGTAAGGGCATTTTTTATAAACATGCAGAACATCTGCCTTTTTTCGCCTGTTAAATTCACTACGTCTCTTAATAAAACCAAGCTTACTCAAAACCCAAGTATTTTCGCGTCGCCTTGCATCAATGTTGCGTGAAAAAAATCTGAATATGGCATAAAAGCCCAAACCGTAAACTATAAGCTGTAAAATCCAAGATCTTACTATTAAATTAACCACCGCTGTAATAACCGCTAAAGCCCAAATATAGTAGAAAAGCTTATCTAAACCGTATCTACCGCTCATAAACCGAATTAATCTATATTTAAAGTTCATAATTTCCCTCTCAGCTTTTTAATTATATTGTACACTGTAGTATTTAAGCATTTGTTAAGAAAGAATTAAATTATTTATTGTTTTTTTACTAATTTATTTTGTGCAAACGAAAAAATTGTGTACAATGCGAGAAATTTGCGCAAAATTATTGACAATAAAATAACAATGTATTATTATTATAATATTATATCATTCTCAAAGGAGCTGTTTATATGGACAAATTATTGGTTTTGTTTACTTTCTTGGGCTCAATAGCGGCATTGCTTTTTGCTGTAATTACCGCTAAACGTGTACTTAATTTTTCTGAAGGTACCGATACAATGAAAAAAATTGCCGGTTGGATACGCAACGGTGCTAATGCGTACCTTAAAAGACAGTACGTTGTTGTAACCGTTTTCTTTGCTGTTATGTTTGTAGTTTTGCTTATTATGGCGTTTTTAAACCTGCTTACATTTTTCGTGCCGTTTGCATTTGTAACCGGTGGTTTCTTCTCTGCTCTCTCAGGTTTTATCGGTATGAAGATAGCCACAGCCGCAAACTCACGTACTGCCAACGCTTGTCAAGAGGGTCTTAACCGCGGTCTTCGAGTTGCTTTTTCGGCAGGCTCTGTAATGGGCTTTACCGTAGTAGGTCTTGGACTTTTTGATATTTCAGTTTGGTTTTTCCTTTTAAACAATGTATTTAACCTTAATCCCACCGAAATCACAAGTGCAATGCTTACCTTTGGTATGGGCGCTTCTTCAATGGCGCTTTTTGCACGTGTTGGCGGCGGGATCTTTACCAAAGCGGCCGATGTCGGTGCTGACCTTGTCGGTAAGGTTGAAGCCGGTATCCCCGAGGATGACCCACGTAACCCTGCAGTTATTGCAGATAACGTTGGTGATAACGTTGGTGACGTTGCAGGTATGGGCGCTGACCTTTATGAATCTTATGTAGGCTCGGTGATTTCCGCTGCTGCTTTAGGCGTTGCAGCATTCTCTAAAAAACCCGAAATTAACGATTTAAATGCAATGGCTGTTCCTATGCTTCTTGCCGCTCTCGGCATTTTATGCTCAATTTTGGGAACTTTTCTTGTTAAAACAAAGGAAAACGCAGGTCAAAAAGATCTTTTGCGTTCTTTAAGCCGCGGCACAAATTTCAGTGCAATTCTTATTGCGGTTGTAGCTTTCCCTTTGGTTTGGTTCTGCCTTGACGGCGCAAAATCAATAGGCATTTATTTTGCAATTCTCGCCGGACTTTTGTCGGGTGTGCTTATCGGCCAGTCGACCGAGTATTTCACATCAGATACCTACCGCCCCACAAAGCATTTGGCTTCAAAATCAGAAACAGGCTCTGCTACCATCATAATCGGTGGCTTGGGTCTCGGTATGCTTTCAACTGCACTTCCTATCATAATTGTGGCAGCTTGCATATTAACCGCATACTTTGCAGCAGGCGGCAAGGGTGACGCTAACCTTGGACTTTACGGTATTGCACTTTCAGCAGTTGGTATGCTTTCAACCCTTGGTATAACCCTTGCAACAGATGCTTATGGTCCTGTCGCAGATAATGCTGGAGGCATTGCTGAAATGTCAGGTCTTGACCCCGAGGTAAGAAAACGCACAGATGCGCTTGATGCTTTGGGTAACACCACCGCCGCTACCGGAAAGGGCTTTGCAATAGGCTCTGCCGCTTTAACAGCGCTTGCACTTATGGCTTCTTATATCAATAAGGTTAAAGAGGTTGGCGGTGAAGGAATTGACCTTTCCTTTAATCTTAACAACCCAACCGTTCTTGTCGGTTTATTTATAGGCGCCTGTCTGCCATTTGTTTTTGCGGCTCTCACAATGGAATCTGTAGGCAAAGCCGCACAGTCAATAGTAGTTGAAGTTCGTCGTCAGTTCAAAGAAATTACCGGTCTTATGGACGGTAAAGCCGATGCCGACTATGCTTCCTGTGTGGACCTTTGTACAAAAGCAAGTCTTCGTGAGATGATCCTTCCGACTATAGTTGCTATTGTAGCTCCAATAGTTACAGGTTTAATTCTTGGCTATCACGGTGTTGTGGGCATGCTTGCAGGTGCAACAGCCAGCGGATTCTTAATAGCAATATTCATGTCAAACGCGGGCGGAGCTTGGGACAACGCTAAAAAGTATATTGAGAGCGGGGTTCACGGCGGTAAAGGCAGTGATCAGCACAAAGCCGCTGTTGTGGGAGACACCGTAGGCGACCCGTTTAAGGACACCTCCGGCCCTGCAATCAACATTCTTATTAAATTGCTTTCAATGGTTTCAATTGTTTTCGCAGGTGTAGTTGTAAAATATCATATTTTTTAATATAACTAATACTTTTTAAAAAGGAGCGTTTACTCGCTCCTTTTCTTTTTTTGCCAACGCTATATCAAGAATTATCTTGATATAATGATAACTTTATGGTATAATATGATAGCTTATGAATATATATAAACCTATTTTATAAAAAGGTGGTCTAATATACGTGTTTAATAATATAAAATATGTTTGGAAAAAATATAACTTTTTGTTAAAGCAATTAGTTTCCCGCGATTTCAAGGTTAAATACAAACGCAGTGTTTTGGGTGTTCTGTGGAGTCTTTTGTACCCCGTTCTCACGATGGCAGTTATGGCACTTGTTTTTACAAATGTTTTTAAATTTACTACGCCCGGCGTAAACTATCTTGCTTATCTTATGAGCGGTCTTGTTATTTTCAACTATTTCAGTGAGGCCTCTAACCTCGCTATGAGCAGTGTTGTTGCAAACTTCAGTTTGATAAACAAGGTTTATATGCCAAAGTATATTTTCCCCCTTTCAAAGTGTGTTTTCGTTGGTATAAACTTTTTGCTTTCTCAAATTCCGCTTTACGTAATACTTATAACAACCGGAACCGGAATAAACTTTTTACATTTCCTTTTACCCTATGCCTATCTTTGCTTATTCCTATTCACCCTAGGCTTTGGACTTATACTTTCCGCGGTTTCGGTATTCCTTAGAGACATGTTCTATATTTACGGTGTTATTATTTCTCTTTGGACCTATTTAACACCCATTATGTATGATATTGCAATAATTGATAACCCTTATTTGCTTGTTATCTTTAAATGTAATCCTCTTTACTGGTTTGTTTACTTTGCAAGACGGATTATGCTTTACGGAGTTGTTCCGGAAATTAACGCTTGGATATACTGTATGGTATTTGGTTTAGGCTTTTTACTGCTTGGTGTATTCGTTTTCAAAAAGACACAGGACAAATTTATTTACTATGTATAATGGGAGGTAAAGTATGGAAGCAAATGAATATATGATTGAGGTAGACAATGTTTCTATGCGTTTTAACCTTGGTATAGAAAAGGGCTTTTCGCTTAAGCAATGGTTTGTTGATTTCGGGAAAGGCAAAAAACGTGAAAAAAAGGATTTTTGGGCGCTTACCGATGTTACTTTTAATGTGAAAAAAGGAGAAGTCATCGGCTTTATAGGCTCTAACGGTGCCGGTAAATCCACCCTTTTAAAGGTTGTTGCAGGTGTTATGAAGCCAACAAAGGGCGAGGTTAAAGCATACGGTAATATTTGCCCTATGATTGAATTGGGCGCAGGCTTTGACCCACAGCTTACTGCCAGAGAAAATATATACCTTAACGGCTCAATAATGGGCTATTCAAAGGAGCTTATTGAAAGTAAATTCCAAGAAATTGTTGATTTTTCAGAACTTCACGATTTTCTTGATGTACCTGTTCAAAACTTTTCTTCAGGTATGGTGGCACGCTTGGCATTCAGCGTTGCAACCATAGTTGACCCCGAAATTCTTATTGTTGATGAAATTCTTTCGGTTGGCGATATGGCTTTCCAGGCAAAGAGTGAAGCCAAAATGCTTTCTATGATAGGCGGCGGTACAACCGTACTATTCGTTTCACATTCAATAGAACAAATAAAGAAAATGTGTGACACCATTGTTTGGATTGAACACGGTGTAGTTCAAAAAATCGGTGGCAAAGAAGTTTGTGATGAATATTATCAATTTATGTTAAGTAAAAATCAAGGTTAAATAAGTAGGTGCTGTAATGTCAATATTAAATAAATTTGCGCGTATTTTCAAAAAGGGGCTTGCGTATCTTAAAAAATACGGCTTCTTTAAAACCTTTAAAAAGGTTTTGAAAACAGTATATTTCAGAGCTATATTCTTTTTCAAAAAGCGTCAGCCCGATATTTTATCCCAAAAAATAGATTTAAGCAAATACAGTACGGTTATTGTATTTGAGAATAACTTTGGCTGGAACAAAATTATGAAGCAACGCCCCCAGCAGATTGCGGAAAATTTGCCGGATGATACTTTAATGTTTTACCATTCGCATGAGGATGCTGACTTTAGTACAAAAGAGCGCCTAACCATTATAAAGCCCAATCTTGCAATAATTGATTTAGGCTACTACCGTGACCTTGTACTAAATTTTATTGCCAACCATTACAATAAATACTTAATGGTTTACTCGACCGACTATATCCCCTATGACCGCATTAAGCTTTATGAAAGCTACAATTTTAAGGTTATATACGAATATGTTGACGATTTGAATGAGGAATTATCGGGCGAAACCTACAGTGATTTGTGTGACCGCCACGCAAAGATACTAAAGGATGACAATGTGTATATCGTATCTACCGCCACAAAGCTCAAAAACAAAATAGAGTCAACCTCTTGCAAAACTGCAGCACTCATTACAAACGGTGTTGATTATAACCATTTTAAATACGCTGATTACAGCATTCCAAATGATTTGAAGCCCATAAGAAAAAAATATCAAACGGTTTTATGCTACTACGGTGCGCTGGCAACCTGGTTTGATTACGAGCTTATTAAAAAGGTTGCAGAAAATAAAGATTATGCTATTGTTCTTATAGGTCAGGATTATGACAATACTTTGTCAAAAAGCGGTGTTTTAGAGATTGATAATATCTTCTTTTTAGGCAGAAAGGCTTATGATGAGCTTCCGTTCTACGGTTGTAACGTTGATATTTGCATAATCCCCTTTGTAATTAACGAAATCACAGAGGCTACAAGCCCTGTTAAGTTATTCGAATATATGGCAATGGAAAAGCCCATTGTTACAACCGCCCTGCCCGAATGTAAAAAGTATAAATCTGTATTCTATTCGGAATCGGCAGATGAATTTGTTGCCAATATTGATGCCGCTGTTAAAGCAATTAATGACGAGTCTTACAAAGCACTGGAAACTCAAGAGGCTAACCAAAACACATGGCAATCAAAAGCAAAAAATATTGTTGACTTTGTAAACAGCAGCAGATACAACTCTATACAATCAAATATCTGTGACATTCTCTCTAAAGAAGATTATTCAAGAATAATTATTTGGAGAAGTCCTTTTGGTTGGAACGTGCCGTTATTCCAAAGGCCACAGCACATAGCAAGACAGTTTGCACGCAAAAACTGCCTTATGTTCTACGAAATATCCCTTAAAACGGATAATGTTATTGCCCTTGAGAAGATTGAACCAAATCTTTATCTTGTTAATTACGAAAACTTTATTGTTAAAGAGGTGCTTGAAAATTGCCTTGAAAAGCAGGACAAGCCCGTTTATATTCAGATTTATTCCACCAACTGGTCTATGAGTGTGGAAGAATTGGAAATCTACAATACAAAAGGCTTTAAGCTTTTGTATGAATATATTGATGATATCAGTCCTGAACTTGCAGGCACGGATGAGATCCCCCCGTATATACTTGACAAGTATAATTATGCGATGAGCAATACCAATGTACCTGTTGTCACAACCGCAAAGCAGATTTACAATGATGTTGTTTCAAAACGCGGTACGGAAAACATGGTACTTGCATGCAACGGTGTTGATTATGATTTCTTCCAAGATTTTTCAAAACCTCACACCTTTGAAAAGAAGTTTTTAAGTATTATCAATAACGGCAAAATCAATGTTTGTTATTATGGTGCTCTCGCCGCTTGGTTTGATTATAAGCTTATTGAAGCCATTAATAAAACTGATAAATACAACATCATTCTCATAGGAATAAAATATGACGATTCCTATGATTCGAGCGGTATCGACAAGCTTGAAAACGTTCACTTTATAGGTCCTAAAGATTATAATATTTTAAAATATTATGCCGCTAAAATGGATATTCTTACTATTCCATTTGTAATTAACTCAATTACTCAAGCAACCTCACCGCTCAAATTGTTTGAATATATGGCGCTTCACAAGCCTATAGTTACAACCGCAATGCAGGAATGTAAAAACTATGAATCTGTTTTAGTTGCTGAAAATCACAATGAGTTTTTAGAGTTGCTCGATAGGGCATCCGCTTTAAAAAATGATTCCAAATATCTTGAACTTCTTGACAAGGAAGCACGCGACAACGACTGGTCTAATAAAGCGGAAGCTATTGTTAAGCTTTTAAACGAAAACGAAAGAGGTAATTAATAATGAAAATCAAAGTTATGAGTATCTTCGGCACAAGACCCGAAGCTATTAAAATGGCTCCCCTTGTAAAAGAGCTCGAAAAAAGAGAAGAAATAGAAAGCATTGTTTGTGTTACCGCTCAACACAGAGAAATGCTTGATCAGGTGCTTGAAACCTTTAAAATCACACCCGATTATGACCTTAATATGATGAAACAGGGTCAAACTCTTATCGATATTACCACCGGCGCTCTTACCGGTGTTGATGCTGTTATCAAACAGGCAAAGCCCGATATCGTTTTGGTTCACGGGGACACCTCTACTACCTTTGCAGGTGGTCTTGCCGCATTTTATAATCAGGTGGCTATCGGTCACGTTGAAGCAGGGCTTCGCACCTATAATAAGTACTCCCCCTACCCTGAAGAAATGAACCGCCAGATGGTTGACTGTATGACCGATATGTTCTTTGCTCCTACCGAGCTTAGCCGCGGCAATCTGCTTAAGGAAAATATCGATGACAGTAAAATCTATGTTACAGGCAACACCGCTATTGATGCTATGGGCACAACGGTTGACGAAAACTACTCACACCCCGAGCTTGAGTGGCTCCAGGGCGATAAAATGATACTTCTTACCGCCCACAGACGTGAAAATTTGGGCGAGCCAATGAGAAATATTTTCAGAGGCATCCGCAAGGTGCTTGACGAGGTTGATGGCATAAAGGTTATTTACCCAATTCACAAAAACCCGCTTGTTCGCGCCGCAGCCGATGAAATTTTCGGTGACTGTGACCGCGTTAAACTGATAGAACCTCTTGAGGTTTTTGATTTCCACAATTTCCAGAACCTTTCACACATCATTCTTACTGATAGCGGCGGTATCCAAGAGGAAGCCCCCTCACTCGGCAAGCCTGTTTTGGTACTTCGTGACACTACAGAGCGCCCCGAGGGTATTGACGCCGGTACTCTTAAGCTTGTTGGTACTGACAGTGATACTATCTACAAAGAAACAATGCGCCTTTTGACCGATGCAGCAGAATATGACCGTATGAGCAAGGCATCTAACCCCTATGGTGACGGTCACGCAAGCGAGCGTATTGTTGACGCAATCATAGAAAAATTCAGTAAATAATCATTGCACCCCAAAAATTATATTTTTTAAAAATCTGACTTCGAAGGGAAAGTTTATGAAAATTTTAGTAGTATCTGAAAAATTTTCTCGTGGCGGACTTGAAACGCAAATCAAAACATATTATGAAAATCTACCTGAAGATGTAGAAATGGTATTTGCCTTTTCAAAATATACAAACGAAGTCACTTTAAATAATGCAAAAATTTATACAGGTTTTCACTTTTCCTTCAATGATACTATAGAAGAGTTTTGCAACGACGTGGAACGGTTAACAGAAATTATAAATACCGAAAAAATCGATGTGATTCATGTTCATCCTTTCTATTCCTTTTTTGCTGCTCTTTTTGCTAGTCAGCTCACCAAAACAAAATTTATATATTCTTATCATGGATTTAGTAGCTTTAATTATCTTACCACTGTTACAGCAACTTCAATATTCAAATATGCCTTTGAAATAGGGGCAGTAGCACAGCTTCATGCTGTTAGTAGCATTGGAATTAACTGCTTTGAAGCTATCGGATATAAAAACAATATTTTTATTCCAAACCCGGTGGATACTGAGCATTTTAAAACTGTGGAATATATCAATAATAAAAAATGGGCTATTGTTTCAAGAATTGATGTCGATAAAATAGCAGAAATCAAGCTTTTACTTTTAAATAAAGAAAAGTATGGAATGGAAGCTATCGATATTTACGGCACAGGTGCCGAGACAGAAAGTTTAGAAAGCTTCATTGCCGAAAACAATCTAACCGATACGGTACAATTGAAAGGCTACTGCAACGACCTGTATAATACCCTAAATAAAAAGTATAACGGAATTGCTGGCATTGGTCGTGTGGTTTTAGAAGGCTTAGCAATGGGAGTCCCTGTTTTCTTAATCGGTTATGGAAAGCTTACAGGGTTTGTTAACCAAAAAATATTCAACGAAATCTTATCGCTTAATTTTACTAATAACCGAATAAACAGTACCAATTATGAAATGCCAAGTGCTGATGAATTAGTTAAGCTACAGGAAAAGGTTAAACAAAGCCTTTCTATTGACGCATTAATCGAAGCATATATAAGCTCCATAAAAACGGCTGACAGTATTTATATGGAAAATCTCCAAAAGTTTTATTTAGAGCTTAAATCACTTGCTGATAATCACGATTTTTCGGGTCACTATTTTCTTACTGACAGAGCTGTATATAATCTTGCACATAATTATATTCGAAGCCATAGCGTTGATAACAGCTTAAACAATATGTTTATTGCAACCGACTTTAGTTATCGGTGTTACGATGAATTATCTATAACAGACTATAATATCCAAAAAATCTTTCAAGCTGAAATTCAAAAACTGCAGGCCGAAAACCAAAGACTTCAGTCTGAAATTGAGACACTAAAAGCTTCGATAAATACACTCAATCAAAAGGAGCAGTATCGTTTTAGCCGCGAGCAAGCATATTTTGACCGTAGAAGCAAACGGCTATATATAAGGATAGGCAGAAAAATCAGAAGGATTCTAAAACTTTAAGGTATTTGAATATGAAAGAAAAATTTTCCAAGCTTATAAATGTTTATAAAAAATATGGGTTTAAAGGCTTTATAAAAAAGCTTTATGCCTACATAGTTGCAAATTATTTAAATAAAATCAGCTTTGCGGTATTCTTTAACCCTAAAAAATACCGTTTGATGCTTCGTGAAATACTTAATTCGACCGAATTCGACCGCATTGTGCTTTGGAGAAGCAGCTTTGGCTACAACGTTCCCCTTTTTCAAAGACCACAGCACATCGCAAATAATTTAGCAAACGGCGGCTGCCTTGTTTTATATGAGGTTACCACCATGACCGATAAGGTCAAAACAATTAAAAAATTTAAAAATAACCTTTTTCTTATAAACTACAATAACATCCTTTTAAACCGCATTTTAATGGACGAGCTTAAAAGAATAAACAAGCCAAAATATATTCAACTTTATTCTACTGATTGGAAGCTTTCGGTAGAAAATATAGAAAACTATATTGCAAACGGCTTTAGGTTTATCTATGAGTATATTGACGATATAAGCCCCGAGCTTGCCGGCACAAAAAACATTCCGCAGAACATAGTTAATAAATATAATTATGCTATGACTCATAAAGATGTTTATGTTGTGGTTACAGCCGACCTTTTAAAGCAAGATGTTACCGAACATCGTGGCGAAGAAAACCTTATTTTTTCTTCTAATGGCGTTGATTACTCCTTTTTCCAAAGCTTTGATGAGGACTATGTGTTTGAACCTGAATTTGAGGAAATCATAAAAAAAGGAAAGCCTATTGTTTGTTATTACGGTGCACTTGCCAAATGGTTTGACTATGACCTTATTAAAAAAATTGCCGCAACCGATAAGTATTCGGTTGTACTGTTCGGCATTAAATACGATGAATCTTATGACGAAAATATAAGTGATGAAGAAAACATTTATTTTCTTGGTTCAAGAGATTATAAGGTGCTTAAAAACTATGCCAAACGCTGTGATGTTTTAAGCATTCCGTTTAAAATCAATAATATTACAAGGGCTACAAGTCCCGTAAAGGTTTTTGAATATATGGCGCTCAACAAGCCTATTGTTACGACCGATATGAACGAATGCCGTAAATACAAGAGTATTTTGATTGGTGACAGCCACGAAGATTTTATTAAAAAGCTTGACCACGCATTAAGCCTTAAAGGCAATGCAGAATATATTGATTTGCTTAATAAAGAAGCAAAAGAAAATGATTGGTTTATGAAAGCCAAGGCTATTACCGATCATATTTCAAAGTACGAAAACTAATAAGAGGGAAAACTAATGAGAGCCTTTTTCGAAAAACTATATAAAGATTCTAAAGCAGAATTTTTTAAGAGTATTGAAAAATCGCTTGTGGAAAATAAAAAGGTATTTACTATTACTGCCAATCCCGAAATTTTTATGCAAGCAGACAGTGACCCTTATACCAAACAAATTTTACTTGACAGTGCCACTACGATTATTGCAGATGGCATAGGAATAGTTAAGGGCAGTCCTTTAGTAGGTTTGCCGGTTAAGGAGCGTATCCCCGGAGTTGAGCTTGCAGAAGAACTTTTACGGCTTGGAAACAATCATAAAAAAAGCATATACCTTTTCGGTGCTAAAAAAGAAATTCTTGAAGCACTAACCCAAAAGATTAAAAGTCTTTATCCCAACCTTACTATATCCGGCTGTTGTGACGGCTATGTGGCTGACAGGGACCTTGTGTTTGAGGAAATTAAAGCCCTTGCCCCCGATATTGTAATGGTTGCGCTTGGCGTTCCTGCGCAAGAAAAGCTTATTTACAAGCATCTTAAGGACTTTGATAAAGGCATTTTTGTAGGCGTTGGCGGAAGTTTTGATGTATTAAGCGGCTTAAAGCAAAGAGCTCCGAAATTCTTTATAAAGCACAACCTTGAATGGCTCTACAGAATTTCAAAAGAGCCTAAACGCATTAAAAGATTTTATAAAAACAACATTAAATTCTTCTTTAAAGTGAAAAAGCTCTAATTTCTGTGGCTTAAGATCAATCGCAAAAAGGATGTGATTACTTGAACAAAAGTAATGAGCAATTTAAAAATATTTTTAAAGCGCTGCTTAAAATTACCTTGATTTTATCACAAACCGCTGTCTTTGCATACGCTTGGATAACAGAATACAATAATTATATAGTTGTCCCCTTTGTTCAAAAGGGTAACTGGTTCTTCTATGCGGTATATATAATCTTGCTTTCAATCTTCCTCACCTCGTTTGACGGTCTGAAATACGGACTCTACCGCAAAACAAATTTGATAACTGCTCAAATACTGGCATCATTCACAACCGCATTTATTATATACCTGCAAATAGTTTTGCTTGCCGCAAAGTTTGTGACCGTTGTGCCGCTTATTTATATGTTTTTGGGCGATGTGGGAATAATTGTTTTTCTTACTCTTTTGGGAAATTTAATGATCAAAAAGCTTTTCCCTGCCAAAAAAACGCTAATGATTTACGATAATTATTCTCCAAGTACATTTTTAGAAAAACTTGAACAGCGCAAGGATAAGTTTTCTGTCCAAAAGATTGTTAATGTTTCTGTTGGAATAGTTGAGATTGAAAAAATGATAATAAATACCGAAACGGTTATCATTTATGACGTTCATTCCGAAATGCGCAATAAAATTCTTAAAATCTGTTTTGAAAACAACGTAAGAGCATATACCACAACCAAGGTTTCGGATATTTTGGTAAGAGGTGCAGAAAGTCTTCATATGTTTGATACTCCCCTGCTTTTGTACCGCAATATAGGTCTTACCTTTGAACAGCGCTTTTTAAAACGTTTGCTTGATATTGTAGTATCAGCAATTATGCTTATTATAACAAGTCCCATTCTTTTGCTTTGTGCTGTTGCTATTAAGCTTTATGACGGCGGTCCTGTATTCTTCCGCCAAGACAGAGGCACCATCAACGGCAAAATTTTCCGCATACACAAATTCAGAAGTATGGTTGTTGATGCTGAAAAGGACGGAACTCCCCACCCCGCTGAAGAATTTGACGACAGAATTACACCCGTTGGTAGATTCTTGCGCGCTTCACGTTTAGATGAATTGCCGCAGCTTATCGATATACTTGTAGGCAATATGAGCCTTGTAGGACCTCGACCCGAGCGTGTTGAGCATATTCGTCAATACACAGAAGAAATTCCCGAATTCCAGTACCGCCTGAAGGTTAGGGGCGGCTTGACAGGATATGCGCAGCTTTACGGCAAATATAACACAAGCCCCTATGATAAGCTACAGCTTGACCTTATGTATATTCAAAAATATTCATTCTTGCTTGACATAAGGCTTTTGCTTATGACCGTTAAAATTATGTTTATGAAGGAAAGCACCGAAGGCTTTTCAAAGGAAAACAGCAAAAAAATCAGAGATAAAAATAAGAAAGACAGATAAACAAAAAACGTCAACCCTTTAGGTTGACGTTTTTTGTTATTAAAATTATTTAAACTCATCCGGCAGAGGATACTTGTGTGAAAGTCCAAGACTTTTTATCCCCTTTTTGAATTTTTCGGTTTTTTCTTCATCTACAGGCTGATACGGATGAAGGTGAAGCCAACCAATATCTTTAAAATGATACTGTTCCTCACTGCCAACGCTACATTCAAATGCAGCCGGCATATCTACACCTTGTTTCAGCAGCTCTATAAACTCATCAAGATATTTACTGTAAACTTCCCTTGGAGTACAATCATACTTTTTGCAAATACTTGCCGCCAACCCAACAACCTCACCGAATTCGCCTAATGTTCGCATAACTCTGATTGCAGAAAAAGCAACGTGACTGGCACTTATGAGTCTACCGCCTAAAAACAGGTTGCCTATATCCTTGGAATAAAGACATCTGTAGGGAACGGGATACGGTTCTACTATTCCTCTGTGATAAGCAAAGGAACGAAAAGCCTCGCCAAAGCGCGCTTTATTAGTGGGTTCGGGAAAATGCATATCAATACTCCAGGTAATGCAAGCCGTGCCGTCCTTATAATATGTATGATTTTCAATATCGTTCTGCGTAATAATATAATCGCCTTTAACACGGTAGCTTTCTCGCTTACCGCCAAGTGCGGACACCCATTTAAGCTTACTCTTTGCAAAACGTTCTTTTTGAGCATAATGATTTTTTTGATAAGACCAGTTAGAATAAATTGCTCTTAACCCAAAATCACGTATATACTCGATTTCACTTACCATATCTCTGGTAAAGCCTGTTTCCTGCTCCCAATCTCCCGAATAACAGTTTAGAAAGCTTTGTTCATCAAAATTTAAATTCCAATCTATGTCAGGAAATTCGGTATCAGTTTCGCATTCTTCGGAATACCAACGTATAGAATGACCCATAACAAGCTTCTCATATTTTTCGGGTGCCAAGCTTTCATTAAATTCGCTTTGCGGTTCTCTGCCGTACATAACCTCTGCATTTGATTTCCGAGCCAAAACCGCATCTCCGCTGCAATCCGAAAACATTTTTGCTTTGTGTCTTGTTTTTTTACCGGTTACTGTATTAGTGCATATAACTGCAATAATATTGTCATTCTTGGTTTCAACCTCGGTCACACACTCGTTGAGCAGAATTTTATACTCGGTTTTGTCGTTATATCTGCGATTCTCAAAGCTGAAAAGCTTTCGATCATCCTCGAAATATTCTTTTTTATAAATAGAGGGGTCACCCATAATAGGTCCAATTTCACGAACAACATTTCCGATTTTCTCATAAGGGGGTAAATTTATTATACCTCCCATACAAACCCTTATTTCCGAACTGTTGCAACCACCTAAAACCGGACGGTCATTTATAAGTAGAGTAGAAACTCCGCTCCTTATAGCGGAAATTGCAGTACAAACCCCTGCAATACCTCCACCAACAACTATAAGGTCATATTCACAATCATTATCGGTCACAGTATGCCAATTAAGGCGTTTGCGCAAATCCTCTGTATCGGCAGGAGCGGTATCTTCAGTTGTGAAATAAATTGCATCACATCTCGCATTAAAGCCTGTGAAATCTTTTAATGCAAGGTTGTTTTTTCCTTTTTTTAATTTTATCCTGCCCGCATTTTGCCAAGCCCAATTCTTACCGTTTGTACCAAGTATTTGAGGTAAAAGCTCACCGTTTACCGCCAAGCCGAACTTCCCGGCTGATTCCTTCACATCCCAAACGGCGGTCCAATCTCTGGTGAGAACCCAAGCATTATATTCACCATCAGCAACTACATCAAAATCCGTTACTGCATCCTCAACCGGTATACCCATACCATGAGCCATAATATATGAAGAATTTATTGTTTCCATAGACTGTTGGTCAATAACCCAACCGCCTAAATTTTTAAAGCTTTCCGCTTCTATAAATATTTCAGGCATATATTTCTTCCCCTTTAATAATGGTTATTTTACAGGTATTCTGATTTCCCAATTAAAACCGTCATTTTCCATATTATAAGGATACACTTCTATGTTTGGCAGATTTTCTTTGCGGCAATAACCCGAGCTTTGCAACCACTGCACAATAATATCATTATAAAAAGCATTTACAATTTGGTCATCAGTGGTATTTATAGTAAATACCGCCCATTTTGATGTTGGTATTAAAATACCGTTTTCGCCTTCTTCAGTACAGCGCTTACCAATTACACAGTCAACGTTATTTACACTGTTGCTGTATGAAACATAAATTTCTTCATCCTCTGAAAATGTAGCTGAAAACTCGGTTTCATAAAAGTCAGACCACACCTTTTCACAACACTCGGTATCATCAAGATCAGACTTGCCGCTAAAACCGTTTATATAAAAAGCACTATCCGTTATTATTTTATAGTCAATATTGCTGCCGCCTGTTGTAACTATATCAGCACCTATTCTTGACAGCATCCGCACAGAAGAACCACCATCGCGAACATCCTTCGGAGATGCGCCGTGGTATTCCTTAAAAGCTCTTGAAAAGGATGATGCCGTATCGTAACCGAATTTAAAAGCAATTTGGGTAACCGATAAATCGGTATTTATTAAATCAACGGCTGCCAAAGAGAGTCTACGCTTTCTTATATACTCATTAATAGGAATTTTAGCAACAAATGTGAAAATACGCCTAAACTCATAAACCGACATATTTGCTTTTCTTGCCAAGCTTTCAACGCTTATTTCTCCTGCAAGATTATTTTCAATCTCGTCTATTACATTTTCAAAAAAGTATACACTATTCATATTATTATAGAGGCTGAACATCCTGTGAGGTTCCCCAAACGGTCATCTCCTCGATTACAACGCCCTTTGGCTGATTTGCCGCAAAAACAACTGCATTTGCAATATCTTCGGCGGTGAGGGTTTGGTTTTCTTCGCCTATTCCGGCCCCGCTTTGGAAGCCGGTGCTTGCGGCGGCAGGAATTATACAGGTAACCCTTACTCCAAACGGACGCATTTCAACATAAAGACCTTTACTGAAATTAAGCACACCTGCTTTTGCCGCTGCATAAACCGACCATGAACCCCAGCAATGTTTAGCACAAACAGAAGAAAGATTAATGATTATACCGTCTTTTTGATTTTTCATGGTTTCGCCCATAACCTTTGAGCCATACATAACGCTCGAAAGATTTAAGGAAATTGCCTTATCTATATTCTCAAAGCTTTGCTCGGTAACTTCCTCAATAGCAACTCCGCCGCCTGCATTATTTACAAGCACATCAATTCTTCCGTATTTTTCAATACAATACTTCCTTAAATTTCCCCAATCGCAAGTATTGGTAACGTCGATTTTGAAACCGTCCTCAAAACCGTATTGATCAACTACCTGCTTAACCTTTTCTGCATTTCGTGAAGCAATAATAACAGTATCTCCGTTTTCCTTAAACTTTTTAGCTGTTTCAAGACCATAACCGCTTGTAGCACCGGTAACAATAATAATTCTATTCAAAATAATCTCTCCTTTTAAATTTATTCTCTTTTTATTTTAAAAAAGCCATTAGCTTTTCTCAATACATTTCTTGTAGTTTTGTGCTAAACTTTGGGATATATTTTGAGTCTGCACTTGATTCTTCCTGAATAAAGACATTTTTAAAATCGAAACTACTGATATAATCAATAACCTTGTTGTATTCCCTTTTTGTAACTCTGCGATTGATTACGGGCATTTCTGCCGCTTTTCCCATAGGTATATACTGACTCATTATACTAAAATATGCATTTGGTGTGTTTTCTTTTATCCAATCAAAAACAGACATTGCTTCTTTTGTTGCCTGCGGAAGTAATAAATGCCTTACAATTAATCCCTTTTGCATTATTCCGTTATCATCTATTACACATTCGTTTTGTTGACGGTAGGCTTCGGCTAAAGCAAGCTTTGCAATTTCGGGGTAATCCCTTGCTCCGGAATAAAGCTCCGCCCTATCACCCGACATATATTTAAAGTCCATCAAATATATATCAACATATCCCTCAAGAATTTTAAGCGTCTCTACACTGTCATATCCACTTGAATTATAAACTATCGGGATTTTTGGTCTGTAAATATCAAGCGCCTGCTTTATTGCCAAGGTGTAATGGGTGGGTGTGACAAGATTTATATTATGCGCACCTCGGCTTTCAAGCTGTTTAAAAATTTCAGCAAGCCTTTCAACAGTTACACTTTCGCCTAATCCTTTGTGCGAAACCTCAAAATTTTGACAGTAAACACAGGAAAGCGGGCAACCGCTGAAAAAGACCGTACCCGAGCCGTTTTTTCCGCTTATGGTGGGTTCTTCCCAAAAATGCAAATCAGCCCTTGCTACTTTAGGTAACAAAGGCATTTTGCAAAATCCGTTATTATGCTTTTCGGTCCTCTGTGACCGACACCTTCTCGGGCATAGGCTGCATATCATTTTTATTCTTCCTTCGTGGTTTGTATTCACAAACCTTATGTTTCACCTGTAAATCGTCAAAGGTCTTTTTAAAGGATACCCTACCGTTAAATTTAAAGCCGCAGTCTTTGCACTGAAAATCGGCAATAAACCATCTGTTAGAATACTTCCAAGCTCTTAACCTCTTTGTAGCGCCCTTACATTTTGGACACCCAAACTGCAATTCGGCAGGATTTATATTGCTGTCCTTGATATTAGAAATCGGATAGGCTTTAAATCTAAGCCTTGCATAAAAATCAGGCTTGGTAGCGTCTCTTTTAAGGGCATCAAATTTGGATTTATCATAGCATAGCTTTAAAAGCTTTGCACAAGCCCTGCAGTCATCAAGCGCATTATGAAATTCAAATTCTTCGGTATCTATCTCTAAAAATTCTGCCGCCGCTTCTAAAGAAATTTGATTTTTGCTTTCATATCCCAGCTCATAGAGCCTTGCTTGAACTAATTTTTGTAAATCAAGATAACTGCTCATTTTAAAGCGCATTTTATTCTTAAGCAGTAGCTCTTCATTTTCAATAATAGTGTATAAATCAGAATTGCTCCAAGTCATTATAACGTCCGAATCTTTGGCAAACAGATTATATTCACTCAAGGCATCCTCAAAAGAAACACCCGAACGCATTATTTCGGTTGTAATGCCCGTAAGCTTGGCAAAACGGCTTGTAACCCTTTTTGAAACCGAGGAGCAAATAACCCTGTTAAAGGTATCGGTGACATTAAAATCGGAATCCAGCTTTACCGCACCAATTTGAAGAATTTGATTTATAAATCTTTTTTCAGGCGGAAAATAAACGCTATCCCATTCCAAATCAAGAATAATATATTCCATTACTTCCTTTTCGACTCTGCTTTCATTCGTTCTTCCTTGTTAAGAATACGCTTTCTGAGTCTTATGTTATTAGGCGTAATCTCTACAAGCTCATCGTTCTTTATAAATTCAAGTGACTGCTCAAGGCTCAGCTTTGACGGAGGCACCAAGCGAAGTGCATCGTCAGAGCCGGAGGCTCTTGTATTGGTCATCTGCTTCTTTTTGCAAACGTTGCAAACAATATCCTCGCTTTTAGGGTTTTCGCCCACAATCATACCCTCGTAAACAGGAACACCGGGACCTATAAATAGCCTTCCTCTGCTTTGGGTGTTAAACAGTCCGTAGCCTGTAGCCTCACCCTGCTCATGCGCAATTATCGAACCGGTAGAACGTTGGTCAATATCACCCTTATACTCTTGATAGCTGTCAAAAACGTGATTCATAATTCCATTGCCGTTAGTATCGGTTAAGAATTGTGAACGGTAGCCCAAAAGTCCTCTTGCAGGAATTGTGAATTCAAGATGGGAAGTACCACCGTCACGTGTGCCCATATTTTTAATTTCGGCTTTGCGAGTGCCCAGTCTTTCCATAACTGTGCCGACATATTCTTCGGGCACCTCTATCATAAGCAGTTCAATAGGCTCTAACAAGGCACCGTTTTCGTCTCTTTTATAAATAACCTCGGGCGGTGACACCTGAAATTCATAGCCCTGACGGCGCATTGTTTCAATAAGAATTGACAAATGCAATTCTCCCCTGCCCGAAACCTTAAAGGTATCGGCAGAATCGGTTTCCTCTACACGAAGACTAACGTTTGTCATAACCTCTTTAAAAAGTCTGTCACGAAGATTTCTTGAGGTTACAAACTTACCGTCCTTACCTGCAAAGGGTGAATTGTTAACCATAAAGTTCATTGATAAGGTAGGCTCATCAATCTTAACAAAGGGCAACGGCTCAATTAAATCGGGAGCGCAGGCGGTTTCACCGATTTCAAGGTTGGAAATACCTGCAACCTGAATAATATCGCCTACCTTTGCGGTTTCGGCTTCAACCCTTTTTAAGCCTTCATACATATAAAGCTTTGCAATTTTAACATTTGAAGAGCTGCCATCCTTATGGCAAAGCGCAACAGCCTGTCCGCTCTTAACGCTACCTCTTATAACCCTGCCTACACCAATTCTTCCAAGATAATCGTCATACTCAATATTTGTGAAAAGTATTTGAAGCGGTGCTTCTTCATCGCCCTCGGGAGCTTCAATTTCCTTAACAATAGCATCAAAAAGCGGCTTCATATCACTTCCCTTAATGTCAGGAGAGTAGGAAGCATATCCGTCACGTCCGCTTGCAAAGATTACGGGAAACTCGATTTGGTCTTCATCTGCACCCAGCTCAATAAATAAGTCCAAAACCTCGTCAACAACCTCATGCGGCCTTGCCATAGGTCGGTCAATCTTATTAACAACAACAACTGCCTTTTTGCCGAGCGCCAAGGCTTTTTTCAATACAAAGCGAGTTTGCGGCATACAGCCCTCAAACGCATCAACAAGCAACAGCACACCGTCCACCATTTGAAGAATACGCTCAACCTCACCGCCGAAATCGGCGTGACCGGGAGTATCTACAATGTTGATTTTTACATCACCATACATAACACTTGTATTTTTAGAAAGAATGGTTATTCCTCTTTCCCTTTCAAGGTCGTTAGAGTCCATAACCCTCTCGTTTACCGTTTCATTAACTCTAAATGTTCCGCTCTGCTTTAAAAGCTGGTCAACCAAGGTTGTTTTGCCGTGGTCGACGTGGGCAATTATTGCAACATTTCTTAAATTTTCTATCTTTGCCATAAAAATTTACACCCTATCTTTCACTATATGATTATACTCTTATCGACCTTTATTGTCAATATAAGCGCCTTAAAATACTCTTTATAATTGCCACATAAAATTTACAATTTTGTAAACTATGGTATATTTAATGCCTAAAAGTTGATTTTTAAGCATAAATGTGGTAATATTACTAATGTATACTTAAAAGCATCCCCTATGGCTTTGCATTTTTAAATCTATGAAAGGTATGGTGATTATGATGGATAACAGAAATCTCAATAATTCAGATGATAACCTTTACCGCGAAGATATAAGCAGTAACAGCAATGATATCAGCAGTAACAGCTTTGATGATAAAGATCTTTTCAGCTACGACAATTCAAACAATGTTGTAAATGACGAAGCCAACAGTTTTGACCTTAACAGCTTTTCTACAAAGTCTATAAACGAGGAGCGGGAAAGAAGGAGGTCGAAAAAAGGCAAAAGCAGTACAAAACAGCGTGTACTTATGACTCTGCTTTCCGTTTTTTTGATCGGTGTTATAACTGTAAGTATTGTTGTGGGTGCATTCCTTTTCTATGCCTTTGTTATGGTTGACGGTACAATGGATGAGGATTTGGAAAATTCCCTTGATTTCACCACCACCATTTACGTTGATTCGGGTGACGGAAACTATAAGGAATACCGACGTATGCACGGTGAATACAACCGAATTTGGGTTGACTATGACCGAGTTGCCATCGAAAAAAAGGACCCCGACTACAAGGGTATTCCCGAAACGCTTGCAAACGCATTTGTTGCTATTGAGGATAAACGCTTCTTTGACCATGACGGTATTGACTGGAAGCGTACTTTCGGTGCATTTATCAACGAATTTGTGCCGATATATTCCTCACGTCAAGGCGGTTCAACAATTACCCAACAGTTAGTTAAAAATATCACTAAAGATACCGAACAAAACGCGCGTCGTAAAATTCAAGAAATTATGCGCGCCCGCTTTTTAGAGGGTAAATTCTCCAAAGAAACAATACTTGAGTATTACCTTAACACAATTCCGCTTGACCACGGTCTTCACGGTGTTTCGGTTGCCGCAAACTATTATTTCGGTAAATCGGTTCATGAGCTGAGCTTGGTTGAATGTGCCGCTATTGCCGCTATTACCAAAAGCCCCTCAAATTATTCGCCGGACTCTAATCCCGAAAATAATAAAGAACGTCGCAACGAGGTTCTTTACCAAATGTATGACCAGGGTTACATCACCAAGAGCGAATACAATGCCGCAAAAAAAGCCGAGCTTACCATCGTAGCAGATGACAATATAAGAAATCAAGACGAAATCAATTCATATTTTGTTGACGCTCTTATTGATGAGGTTGTGGCAGACCTTTGTGCAACATACAATTACAACGAAAGCTATGCTAATAATCTTTTCTTTACCGGTGGCTACAAAATTTATGCTACGGTTGACCCTGATATTCAAGCCGCCGCAGAAAAGGTATACAGCGATTCCAAAACCTACGGTGTTATCGGTGCTGACGGCAAGCCCCTAAACGGTGCTATTACCGTTATGGACTATAACGGTAACGTCAAAGCGCTTGTTGGCGGTATCGGTGTTAAGGACCGTAACCGTGGGCTCAACTGTGCTACCGATGCTATCCGTCAACCCGGCTCAACAATGAAGCCAATAGCAGCTTATGCTCCTGCCATTGAGCAAAATCTTATAACCTATTCAACACTGGTTAATGACACAAAAGCAACCTACAGAAACTGGTCTCCGGTAAACTGGTACAACTCTTATTGGGGTAACATTACCGTACAATATGCGTTAGAGCGTTCTGTAAATACTATTCCTGTTTACCTTGTAAATAAAATGGGACCCCAAATTTGCTTTGATTTTCTAACCCAAAAATTAGGTGTCACCACCCTCACCAGGGAGGACGTGAATCTTTCTCCTTTGGGAATGGGCGGTACTAACGGCGGTCTTACAACAAAGGAATCTGCCGCGGCATTTGCCGTGTTTGGCAACGGCGGTCTTTACTATGAGCCTTCGCTCTACACAAAGGTTACCAACCAAGCAGGAGATATAATATTAGAAAAGAAAAGCAAGCCAAAAATGGCTATTAGTGAGGATACCGCAACCGTTATGAACCACCTACTGCAAACGGTTGTTTACGGTGCAAACGGTACAGGTAAAGCTGCTGCCTCATATATTCCCAACATGAAGATTTATGCCAAAACAGGTACCTCTAATGACCAAAATGACCTTTGGTTTGTCGGCGGCACACCCTATTACATTGCTTCATGCTGGTGCGGTTATGATATTCAGCAGCCTATTGCGTCAAAGCACAGCGGCATTGCTCTTAAAATGTGGGGTAATGTTATGTCACAGGTTCATAAGGGCTTGAAGGCAAAGAATTTTACAGACAGCAGCTACACTGTTGAAAAATTCTACTGCACCGCAACCGGTAAGCTTGCCACCAACGCTTGTCCAAGCAGGGCTATAGGCTGGTATAAGAAGAGTTATATCCCGGGTGCTTGCACATCACACAGCGGTACACTTCTTGGAAAACCGCAGGATGTTTTGGCTAAAGAAGAGGCTGAAAAGAATAATGCAACCCAGTCAAGTTCTCAAAATGCCTCCTCCGGCAACACCTCAAGCGGATCTTCCGCTTCATCGAGCAACCCCTCCTCCGGCAGTACTTCCTCTGCCAACTCTTCCAATAGTACTGCGGCAAACTAATCTATTAAAATTTAAAATACTGATCGGGTCGATTAAAATCGACCCGAAAAATTTTGAGTGTTATTATGTTGGAATTTAAAAAAATAGAAATTGACGATATTGAAATTTACAAAAAATTTTTTCCGTTTGAAAATGAGTTTACCTGTGAAAATTCGTTTCTAAACCTTCTTATATGGCAATCTGCCTACAATAATACCATGGCAGTTTGCGATGATATGTTGTTTATTAAATCAGGAACCGATGAGCAAAACTTTTACCTGCCGTTTGGTAAGGATATGAAAAAAGGTGTCGCTCTCATACGTGAATATTGTGGCGGAGAGAAACCCGTTTTCTACGCGTCAGAGGGTGCCGGACTTTCACAATTTAAAAAAGAGTTCTCAGACCAATATTCTTTTAAAGAGATTCGCGAATATTTAGAATATATTTATTTGAGAGACAACTTGGCAAACCTTGTGGGCAAAAAGTTTCACTCAAAACGCAATCACATTAACGCCTTTTCAAAAAAATATGCTTGGCATTACGAAGCCATAAACGACGCAAATATCCCCGATGTAAAGGAGTGCGCAAAGCTTTGGTATCAAGAAAAGGCCGACAAATCAGATTGGGCTATGCAGTATGAAAGAGCAGGGCTTGAAATGGTTTTAAATAATATGGAAAAGCTGTCTGCCAAGGGCGGCGCAATTTATGTTGACGGCAAGGTTGTTGCTTTTACGGTAGGTGCACCTATAAACAGTTCTGTTTTTAACATCAACTTTGAAAAAGCACTTGCAGACTTTAGTGAGGGCTATGCCGTTATCAACCGTGAATTTGCAAAAAACGAGCTTACGGATTACAAATATATAAACCGCGAGGACGATATGGGGGTTGAGGGCTTGCGTCGA
>JAZQKT010000004.1:0-17729 GCA_045542295.1 Acutalibacteraceae bacterium | reverse complement strand
GAGCCTATGCTTCAAAGCACCAACGAAATTATCACCCCTATAGCCGAGGAATATGCAAAATACGGAAAACGTCAGCGTGCAATATTTTCATATTACGAGCTCATTGAGGGCAGTCACCCGCGCTCCGATGATCCTGAATTTGGTAAAGAGGGTCATCTTATAAACCCTGAAAGCTGTAAATATTTTACAGACGTTGGTTTTGATTGGTACGGCTCTATTGATTATGACCGCCACAAATATGTGTCTGCCGAAATGAAACGCCGTGTGGGCAGAGACGATGTTTACATTTGGTATGTACCTTGTACTTGGGCCGGCAACAATCAATTCAGCGAAAAGCACTGTATTGAACATCTTAATATGTGCTATAAGCTCCTTTCTGAAGAAAAGAATCCCGGCGGTCTTACCTGCTATAATTGGTATTCCTTTGGTGAAAGATGGGCAGGACTTGACTGGCAGTTACACGATGATAACCGCGGTCGCTGGCGAAATCTTGAAGAAAGAATGATTGAAATAGCCAACGAATTAATAACAAAACCTCTTAATAAGCTTTAAATCAAACTTTAATTAATAAAAAAGACTGTCTGATAAAGGTTAAAATTTAAACCTTTAATAAGACAGTCTCTTTATTTTAAACGATTGTTACGGGTCCTGTTTCTGATTTCATAGCATCAAGTATATGCTTATCGGTAATTTCAATAAAAGCTTCTTTTACAGGCTCTTCATCAAAAACAATAATTTCATTTTCTTCCTTTAAAATCGGATACGGGAGATAAACTGAAAGCTGCGGTCCTACATTCCAATACTTTCCAAGAAGAAAACCGTTAACCACAATAAAACCCTTTGTAAAGCCCTTGGGGTGAATAAAACAGTCTTTCTTTTCATTTGTCTTGAAATAACCTCTATAGAAATTGGGCAAAGGCATATCCTCGCCCTTGAATTCTAACTTTTCAAGATTATTCATCGGCAAAGTGAAAACTTCAAAATTGTGTAAAAGCTGACGTGGACCTCCCACCTGGCTTATATACACATTGTCAAGCAGACCCTTACGGTCACCGATAAGCATATCGGGACCAAAATTTATTCTACCCATATTCTCAACCAGCAAATCAAGTGTTCCGCCTTTAGTCATCCATCCGTCGATCTCTAAATATTTTTTCTTATCGTTTCTGAAAAGTGTTCCTCGATAAATACCGTCATAATATACATGAACTCTGTCTGCAATATGAGAGAAAGCAATCATATCTGCACCATCGGTCGTAATTTTGGTTCTGTAAAGTATATACCCGTAATTCTGGCCAAAATATTCCATACTTTTAAGAGTTGCGGTTTCGAAGCGTTCAGAAATATTTGAAAGATTACTAAAAAGCCCTGCACTTTCCTTTAAGTCTACCCTACCAATATTTTGTAGCGGTACTTTTTCGGGATTCGGGAAGGTTTTGCCGAGATAGTTTTCCATTTCACGCTTTATGGCATAATACTTTGGTGTGCATTCGCACCATTCGTTAAGCGGAGCATCATAATCATAGCTTGTAGTATCGGGAAAATACTTGGTTTCTGCTCTATCGTCGGGGTCGGTATTAAAGGCATTAGCGCCGTTTGTAAACTCGTAGTTTGTACCGCCGTGGAACATATAAAGATTAAAGCTATTGCCCATCTCCAAATGTTGCCTAATTTCACCGGCCACAATATCTGCACCGTAGCTTTCGGCAGGCTTACCCCACTGTGTAAACATACCTATCCAGTGTTCAACGTGAAAAATCGGAACATCGGGCTGATATTGCTTTATAGGGGCAAAATGCTCGGGATGTAAACCGTTTGCATAACCAAAGTCCAACGCACACATTGTATTGTCAGCATGACCACCGTCAAGGAACATTTGTCTATGACCGTCCGAAGTGAATATCGGCACATCCACTCCATAGCTTTTAAGCATCTCAACACATTTGTTCATATATCTTGTGCTGTTTCCGAAAGAGCCGTATTCATTTTCTGCGGCAAACAAAATCACATTACCGCCGTTTGTTTGAAGATATGGAACAATTCTCGGAATCAATTGGTCAAAATATCTCTTAAAAGCCGTCATATAAAGCTCTTCATCGGTGCGGAGTCTAATTCGTTCGTCTTTTAAAAGCCAAGCAGGCAAGCCGCCAAACTCATATTCTGCACAAATGTAGGGCCCGGGTCTTACGATTACCCAAAGACCTAAATCAGCGGCTGTTTTAATAAAGCGTTCAATATCAACTCTACCCTCAAAACAGAACTCGTTTTCTTTTGGTTCGTGCAAATTCCAAGCACAATAGGTTTCAACCGTATTAAGACCTGCGCATTTTAGCTTATACAAAATATCATGCCACTGCTCGGGAAGACTTCTGAAATAATGGACTGAACCGCTAAAAATACGGGTTTCATTACCGTCAATATAAAATTTATTATTACCCCAAGTTACCATTGTTGTACTCCTTTAAAAATCTTGCTTTTGCATAGCAAATTGCACCCAAAATTACCTGTTCACCGTCAAACTCGGAAATTTTAATATTAAATTCCCGACCCTCTACAGGTTGAGTATACTTTTTAAGTGAATCATTTAAGGTGTTGGCGAAAAAAGCATAATCTTTGGTAACGCTTCCACCTAAAACGATAACTTCGGGGTCAATAATCTGAATTATATGAGATATACCGAGGGCTAATTTATCAGTAGCCACCTCAATTATAGCACATAAATCCTTGTCGCCGGATGCTGCAAGACTGAAAACATCCTTTGTATAAATTTTATAACCTTTAAATTCGGATGCGGTTTTGGCTATTGCAGTTCCCGAAGAATATAGCTCCAAACAACCTTTTTTGCCGCAAGCGCACTCCTTACCGTTAGGCACAACCGTCAGATGTCCTACCTCACCTGCTGAAGAATAAGCACCCGAAAGTATTTTACCGTCCACCGTAATTCCGCAACCAATACCGGTGCTGATAGTCACATAAACCAAGCTTTGAGCACCCTTACCGACACCGATTTCAGTCTCTGCCAACGCGGCACAATTAGCATCATTCTCTAAAAACACTGGCAAGCCGAGCGCTTTTTCAAGCATGACCTTTATCGGAACATCCTTAAAGCCCATAGTAGCAATATGTACTATTCTGCCCGTTTTAAGATCTAACGGACCCGGACAAGCTACACCGGCAAAAGAAACATCTTTTCCTGCAATATTACATTCTTTTAGCAAATCGCCGTAGGCGCTGACAATTCTCTCAATTAAACTGTCAGCACCCAAATGAGATTCTGTAGAGAATTTACAGTTCTTAATAATCTCACCGCTAAAATCAGATATGCAAAGAGCAGTTTTAGTGCCACCGATATCAATACCTAAACAGTATTTCATATTACTTACCAAGCGCTTTTAAAAGCTTTGAGGTAAGACCGTGCAAGCGGAAGCAATAAGCGTAACGGTCAATAGAATTTTTGAGCTGATAATTTACATAGCTTTCACCGTCAACACCAACCTCTTTTAGGTTAGAAAGCATTTTCTCAATCTCGGTCTTAACAGCAGGCGTTTCGTATGTGTAGTGACCGCAAATATCGGTTATCTGTGCTGTTAATTCGGTATCTTTAAGTATCTCGTCAACAGTAGCCTTTGCAGTATCGCCTACAACCCATTTGCGCCAACGCTCACTCTTAACAGCCTCGCGTGCCATTTCTTCTTCTACCTTTGAGCATTTATCTGCAGCAACACATCTTGCCTCTACTTTAGCCAACTCCAAATAAGCTCGGGTTTCAACCGTGCCAAATTCAGGAGCAACATTCATAGCCGTAATACCTAAAACGGGATGCTCAAGAAGAATTTTATCACTTAAATAGTCACCGTTATGCTCTTTAACACCTACGCCGTGTTTAGCGGCATTAGTAGAAAGAAGTGCGGCATTTTCACGATTAAAGTTACCAACATTTTCGGTAAGTCTTGTAAGCGTGCCGGTCTGTCCAACAACAAATTCAGGTGCTTTAATTCCCTTATCACGAAGTCTTGCTACCAGCTCATCAATAAAGCTTGAAAAAGCATCAACAGAGGTAAGACCTCCGTTTGTTTCTTCTGTTCCTGCTTCGTATCCGATTTCGGGAAGTCCCTTTTCCTTGCGGTGTTTTTCAAGTTGCTCAATAATATCAACTGTACGGCTGATTACGAGGTCAAACGGAACTGTTCCCATTGCAAATTCGGGGTCCTTTGTTGGGTCAATGTGCAAAAGGTCAAAGCCTGCTTCCATATCGTGTTTATAAGAGCGAACACATCTTTCCATAGCCTCGTCTACGGGGAGCTTTGCGTTTCTCTCCTCATCTCTCTGCCAAGGGCCACCGTGGTCGCGGCAAAGATAGCAAAGACCGTCAAAGCCTATCTCCTTTTCAACTGCCTCGACATCGGCAACAAAACGATCCTGGTCCCAGTTTCTAACATAACCGTGACCGAATTCGTCACTGTCAACCTGGTTACGGCTGGCAATAAGCATTATCGGAAAATCCTTTTCCTGTGCTAATTCTAAAGTTGCCTTAATAAGTGGCTTTGACATAGGGCCTATACCTAACATTGTAAACTTTTCGCCGTTTTCTTTTAAAATTTTAGCGGCATTCATCATTTCGGTAATTGTAATTTTATTATTCATTTTAAATACTCCTAAATTTAGTCAATAATCTGTAAATAATCAGCATAAGGAACTTTCTTAATTGGTGTAAGACCTGCCCAAGCTGCAAATTCCTTAATTTCATCTGTATAATCGCCTATAACTACAGGGAAATGATGCTGGAAGCCTGAAACAAGAATGGTGTTAAGCAAATCCTTCGAGCTAATCTTTTCGCCGTTAAGGGTAAGATTTCCACACCAACCGCGGCTACCATGGAAAGAGAACTTATCGGGAAGCATGAACTCGCCGCCCATATGTATCATCTTATCACATTCGCCCGAAAGACGCATAACTGTGATCGGGTTATCGTCAAATACCATATCACGTGCAACACCGCAACGTGCTGTAAGACCCATATTAGGCTCGTGAGCCATACCGCTGTAGTTACAACCAAGCTTATAGCCGTTTTTCTGACAGTAGCGAGCAGCCGCAGGACCGCAATGCCAAAGAAGAATGGTTTCATCCTTTTCGTCAAAAGCAGAAAGGTCCATAAGGGTTGTAACCTCGCCGCCTGCTATGTATTTTAAAGCCAGCATACTAACTGCACTTAAAACGTCACCCTCACAGGCCATAACTGTACCTTCATCATTAAGCTGACCTAAAACAGAGCAGACTGAATACTTAAAATCATCCTGGAACTTTGGCCAACAAGAAACAGCAATTGCATCATAATTATTTTCAGCAATAAACTCCTTATATGCCTTATAAAAACGAGCACTTACTTCAAGTGTTTTCTTGGCAGCTTCATCAGCATAACCGCAGGAGCAAGCAACCATATTATCCATAATGGGCTTAATTTCATCCATACTGTAAGCTAAAGCCTTGTCCTTAAGCTCTGAATATTCGTGTAAGCGGTTAAAATAAATACCCTCAAAACGTTTATTGAGATTTCTTTCGTCATCATAAAGGTCATTAAATCCGGGAGCAACACCGCCAACAAGACCTATTCTTGAACACTTAAGGTTTTTAATTGCTGTAAGAGCGCGAACAGTAATCTGCAAACGTCTTACAAACTCGGCATCCTCACCGTAGCCGTAAAACCACTTAACCTTTATTTTATAATCCTTAAGATAATGAGCAACGATGCCCATGTGCATATTAATACTGCAAAGTGAATTAAAAGGAACTGCACCCTCAATAGGCTCACCCTCAGGAATAGCCCAGAAGCCAACGTTAGCGTTCTGAATTTTAGCAAGCACAGGAGCTAACTGACCTGCTGAATAAGAAGTATGCTGTACCATAAGAAAATCAATTTTTTCATCCTCCATAGCCTTTACAGACTTTACAGCATCCTCACGAACAATTACTGTTTCCGGATAAACCACAAGGTCAAAGCCCATTGCTTCGGAATGCTTTTTCATAGCATCCGCACAAGCATTAAAGGCAGCCTCCTTGTTACCCGGGAAACTTAACTGACTTGTTCCCACCAAACCGATTTTTAATTTTTTCATAATATAACCTCCCTGAGTTACATCAAATTTTGATAAAATTAATTATAAAAGGAAAAATTCCTATATTTAAGCAAATTCAAGTTCTTTAATTACTAAATCTGACGCAAATAGCGAAGCACCTATTGCCGCGGCAGCATCATCAAATTCCGAAATAACAATTTCGGGGACATCTTCCCCCATCAGCTCCGTAAGAAGAACTTTTGTATTGTCTAAAAACAAATCACTAAAGTTTAGAAAGCTACCGTATAGTACTATCTTTTCAGGATTAAAAAGATTGCTTGCATTATTAAGAGCAAAGCCTAAAGAATTACCTATATTTCTGAAAATTTCAATCGCTTTTTCATCCGATTTACGTGCTAAATCCGCAACATCTGCAGCATTATTAACATCCTTTTTACCATATTTTTCTGCAACAAGTGACGAAGAAAAAATATTTTGTAATAAATCAAAACGGTTTTCGGTAAACGAAGGAACAACCGTATTTCCTATTTCACAGGTTTTTCCCTTGTTGCCCATATAAACTTTACCGCCAAGCAATGCCGCAATACCAATACCATGATTGGTTATGGATAAAAGCAAAGCGTTGTTTGTTACATTTTCGCTTAAAGTACCAAAAAACTTTTCGGCATATAAAAGACAGTCCGGGTCGTGAAGCATCAGCGTGGGAATCCCATATCTTTCCTCTAGAAGACGGCATACCTGCACATTTTTCCAGCCCCTGATTTTACGAATCCTTAAAGAAACACCGCTTTCGTGATCAACATCTCCTTGCATTGCTATAGCAATATGCAAAATATTTTTATCCTTATTGGCGGTTAAAATACTGTCAATCAAGTTGTAAAGAATATCTAAAGCTTCGTCCTTATCACAAAAACCAAACTGTTTTTCCTCTTTAAAAGCCACTCTACCCCTAAAGTCGCAAAGAACGGCCAAAACGCCCTTTGTGCTAAAATCAATGCCAATAATAAAATTATCATTATCATTAATATCAAAGCATTCCGGCTTTCTGCCGACAAAGGTTTCCTGCTTTCCCGACGGGATAATATAATTACTGTTAAGCAGTTCAGTGGTAATCGAAGAAATATTGCCCCAACTAAAGCCTGTAATAGCTTGCAACTCACGTTTTGAAATGGGTGCTTTATTTTTGATAACCGAAAGAACCCTTCTTATGCTTTTTTGACGCAGTTCTGTATTACTTTTCATACGTTACCTTTCTGCAAGCCAATCTGCCGCTTCTTTTAAATTATTTGCAACAAATATTGGGGAAAACGCTTTCCATTTATCCCTATCGACCCCAAGAGCTTCTTCACCTCTGCCGGTTCTGACCAAAATAAGCTTGCAGCCCATCTTGCCGCCACTTACCATATCGCTCCATCTATCGCCAATAACATAACATTCATTCATATTAAGATTATACTTATCTCTTGCCTGCTCCAAAAGACCTGTTTTCGGCTTTCTGCAATTACAGTTATCATTATTATCATGTGGGCAAATAAACCAATCCTTTGCACCAATTTCACGAAACTCCGCCGCAAAATCATATCCCTTATCCTTGCCGCGTGCAATACAGGACTGATTTGTAAAAATCATTGGTGTAAACCCGTTACGGTTTAATATTTCAAAGGCTTCACGAGTACCATCATAGGGCGAATATTCATCGGGAAATTCGACATAATAGTTCCCACCCATTGTACCGTCACGGTCAATAAAAACTGCCTTCAAAAAATCACCCCTTATAAATACTAAATACATTATATCAATATTTGATATTATTGTCAATATAAAACGTCGGGTTTTTTGCCCGACGTTAAAAATCTATGAAAATTATCTTTGAACTCGACCGCTTCCGTCACCGCCTGCAAGCTTTTCAACCTCGCTTACGGTAACGCGGTTATAGTCACCCTCAACCGAGTGCTTGAGAGCAGATGCTGCTACAGCGAACTCTATTGCATCCTTTGATGACTTGCCCGAAAGCAATGAATAAATTAGTCCGCCTCCAAACGAGTCACCGCCGCCAACACGGTCAACAATATGCAAATGATAGGATTTTGAGAAATAGTAATCCTCACCGTCATAAAGCATACCTGCCCAATCGTTATCACTTGCAGAAATAGAGGTTCTGAGTGTTATTGCAACCTTGCTGAAGCCGAATTTATCTGCCAACTGCTTGGCAACACTCTTGTAGCCTTCGTGATTAAGCTTTCCGCCGTAAATATCGGTTCCCTCTGCTTCAATACCGAATACGTCCTTTGCATCCTCCTCATTCGAGATACAAACATCAACATACTGACAAAGCTCAGTCATAGCCTTTCTTGCTTCTTCCCTTGTCCAAAGCTTACCGCGGTAATTTAAGTCACAGGAAATTTTAACACCCTTTGCCTTTGCAGCAATACAAGCCTCTTTACAAATTTCAACAACATTCTCACCTAAAGCAGGTGTAATTCCCGTAAAGTGAAACCAATCCGCACCTTCAAAAATACTGTCCCAATCAAAATCGGCAGTAGTTGCCTGCTGAATTGCAGAATATTTACGGTCATAAATACAAACCGATCCTCTTTGCGAAGCGCCTTTTTCAAGGTAATAAATACCTACTCTTTCACCGCCGCGAACAATTTTTGAGGTATCAACTCCAAAATAACGCAAACTGTCAACCGCAGCTTGACCAATTGCATGTTTAGGCAATTTTGTCACATAAACACTGTCAAGACCGTAGTTTGCAAGGCTTACAGCAACGTTAGCCTCACCGCCGCCGAAGGTGGCTTGCATTTGGTCATTCTGAAAAAATCTGTAATATCCGTTGGGAGCAAGTCTCAACATAAGCTCGCCGAATGTTACTACTCTCATAATTATTTACCCTCCATTTTATCAAGTGCTTCTTTTACGAAAAAGCTTCCGCCTATAGCGGCAATTTTATCAAATGCTAAAAATTCATCAATATTGCTTCTGTCAACACCGCCCGTAGGAATAAATTTAACCTGCGGAAATGGCGCAGATAAAGCTTTAAGGGCCTTAAGACCGCCGTAAACATTTGCAGGGAAAAATTTAACGGTTGTAATGCCAAGCTCCAATGCCTGCATAATTTCTGTGGGGGTTACACAGCCGGGATAATAAGGAATGTTTCTTTCGTTACAAATTTTTGCAACTGCAACCGAAAGCCCCGGGGACACTATAAATTCTGCACCTGCCGCTAAAGCCTGCTCACACTGTTCTGCATTAATAACAGTACCTGCACCGATGCTCATTTCGGGGTAATTCTTGCAGGCGTATTCAATAGCTCCTTTAGCACAAGCGGTACGGAAGGTAATCTCGGCACAGTTAATACCACTAGCCTTAAGAGCCTTCAAAATCTTATCGGTTTCACCGATTTCTTTAATAACTACTACGGGAACAAATTTTTCCATTTTAAACACCTCTTAAAAATTAAAATATTCTTTAGCATTTTTATAGCAGATACCCTCTACTATAGTTTTTAAACTGTCAAAATCCTGCGGATATTCTCCGTCTTCAACCCACTCACCTAACATATTGCAAAGTATCCTTCTGAAGTATTCGTGACGTGTGTAGGAAACAAAGCTGCGAGAATCGGTAAGCATACCTACAAATTTACCAAGCAAACCAAGATTTGCAAGTGCAGTCATTTGGGTAATCATACCGTCCTTATTATCGTTAAACCACCAGCCCGAGCCAAACTGAATTTTACCGGCTGTAGGACCCTTTTGGAAATTGCCGAGCATTGTGCCCAATACATAATTATCCTTTGGATTAAGTGTATAAAGAATTGTTTTTGGAAGAATATCCTTGCTTTCAAGATTATCCATAAATTTTGAAAGCTTTTCGGCAATACAAAGGTCATTGATAGAATCAAAGCCTGTGTCAGCGCCTAATGCGGCAAACATTTTGGAATTGTTATTGCGTAAAGCACCGATATGTAACTGCATTGCCCAATTAAGACGTGTAAACTGCTCCGCACATACAGAAAGCAAGCTTGTCTTATACGCATCAACCTCATTAACAGTTAATTCTTCGCCGTTGATTCTTTTCTCAAATGCCGCTTTTGCATCACCAATATTGAAAGGCACATATTCAAGCGCATGGTCCGAAAGTCTGCAACCGTTGGCGTGGAAATATTCAATTCGTTCGGTTATCCAAGCCACAACCTGCTCATAGGTCTCAAGACCGTTATCTTTAATATAACCTAAAAACTCAACCTTTTCGATATTAACTATTTTATCGGGACGGAAGGTGGGTAAAACCTTTGTTTCAAAGCCCTCTTCACGTAATTGCTTGTGATAACGCAGGTCATCGGCAGGGTCATCAGTAGTACAAATGGTTTCAACATTTGAGCGTCTTATAAGTGCTTTTGCGGAAAAATCATCCTGCTTTAAAAGCTCATTACATTTATCCCAAATTTTCTTTGCCGTCTTTTCACAAAGCGGCTCATCAATGTCAAAATATCTCTTTAATTCAAGACTCGTCCAATGATAAAGCGGATTTCCTATAAGAAGCGGAAAGGTTCTGGCAAAACCAAGCCACTTTTGGTATTCGTCACCGTCACCTGTTATCATATTTTCATCAATGCCGTTAGAACGCATTTGACGCCACTTATAATGGTCTCCCCCTAAAAACAAATCATAGGCGTTTTTAAATCTGTAATCCTCGGCTATCATTTGAGGTGACAAATGACAATGATAGTCAATTATAGGCATATCCTTTGCAAAATCATCAAACAACTTTTTTGCAGTTTCGGTTTTTAGCAGAAAATCATCATTTATAATTCCACTCATAGTGTAACACCATCCTTGAATATTGAAATTTCGCTGTAGCCGTTCTTTTCGTTTTTGGTTTCTTGACCCGAAGCGACCTTAATAATGTATTGCAGAAAATCTTCGGTGAGTTCTTCCATTGAGACACCGTTTAAAAGCGGTGAAGCATCAAAATCAATCCAGTTGCTCTTTTTCTCTGCTAAAGCCCTGTTCGTTGAAACCTTAACTGTGGGCACAGGACCGCCAAGCGGTGTACCCCTTCCGGTAGTAAACAGAATCAAATGCACACCTGCCGCCATAAGATTTGTAACAGCTACTATATCGTTACCCGGCCCATTTAAAAGCGACAAGCCGTTTTTAGTGAGGGTGTCGCCGTAATCAAGCACATCAACTACAGCGCTAAGGCCGCCCTTTTGAACACAACCCAAAGATTTTTCCTCCAGGGTTGTAATGCCGCCCGCCTTGTTGCCCGGAGAGGGATTTTCATAAATCACCTGATTATGTCTTGTATAATAATCCTTAAAGTTGTTAATTAGCGATACACATTTATTGAATATTTCTTCGGATTTTGCACGTTCCATAAGCAAATGCTCCGCACCGAACATTTCGGGCACCTCGGTTAGAACACAGCTTCCTCCGTATGATATGATTTTATCCGAAAGGCTACCGACAAGCGGATTTGCAGTTATGCCGCTAAATCCGTCACTTCCCCCACATTTAAGACCGATTTTGAGCCTTGAAATGCTTATTTTTTCCTTTTTAAAGGTTGAGGCATAACTCTTTAATTCTTCAATTAAACGAATACCCTCGGCAACCTCATCCTCAAAATCCTGACAGTTTAAAAACTTAACTCTATTTTCGTTATAACTGCCGAGAACAGTTTTAAACAACTCGATGTTATTATTTTCACATCCAAGACCAAGCACAAGTACACCTGCAGCATTAGGGTGGTTTACCATACCTTTTAGTATAAGCTGGGTTTTAGTTTGATCATCGCCAAGCTGTGAGCAACCAAAGGGATGCGGAAAATATTTGGCTCCGGTTACCTTTGAAAGCCTTTCGGCAATTTTGTTAACACAACCAACCGTATTAACAATCCAAATTTCATTTCTTATACCAACATCGCCGTTCTCACGAACATAACCTTCAAAGGTAAGCTCACTATTATAAGGTTCTATACCATAATCTTTATAATTATATGTGTACTCTAAATTACCCGAAAGGTTTGTTTTTAAATTGTGCGTGTGGATATGCTCACCCTTATTTATATCTGCGGTTGCGTGACCTATGGGCGAACCGTATTTTATAATATTTTCGCCCTTCTTTATATCAAATCGAGCATATTTATGACCGTTTTCAAGATTAATCTCAACGTTATCAAGCTTATTAATTAACATATTTTGCAACATCCTCATAGAGGAAACCTAAATCGGTATCCCAAAAATTCACGTTACTCAAAATATCCTTAACGGACTCATTTTTCATATATTCAATTATACTGTTGTCATCCGTGGGCGTGCCGTTTTTATAAAACTCGATAAGCTTTGCAAGTGAGAAAATAAGGTTTTGCGGTTTTTTACCTGTTCTTTTTATGTACTCAAGCAATGAGGGTAATACCCTAACCTTAAATTTGCTGACCGAATTGAGCGAAATAGATGCACACAAATGCTTAATATACGGATTGTTAAAGCGCTCAAATACACTGTTGGCATAATCTATCAATTCATTTTCGGGCAGGTCCAATGTTGGTATAATTTCCTCAAATACGCACTTGTTTAGGAACTCGCGCATCTTGCTGTTTTCCATACAGTCCTTAACGGTTTCAATTCCTTCAAGCATTGCATAAGGAATCATAGATGTATGAGCGCCGTTAAGAATTCTTACCTTTCTTGTCCTGTACATTTCAAGATTATCGGTAACCACAATATTAAGCTCTGACTTATCAAAGGGTATTTCTTTCAGTATTGCCGACGGGCCGTCAATAACCCACAAATGAAAGAGTTCGCTTGTATTCACCATATTATCTTCATAACCGAGATCAATTTTTTCGTCCCTCGGGTATCCTGTTACAATACGGTCAACTAAAGTATTGCAGAATATGTTTTCATTTTCAATCCAATTTTGGAAGCCTTGACCCAAATCCCAAAGCTTTGCATACTTTAAAACGCAGTCCTTAAGAGTTTCGCCGTTTTTATCAATCAGTTCACAAGGAAGAAAAATAAAACCACTCAACCCCAACCTAAAACGCTTATAAAGCAAAGCCGTAAGCTTTGCAGGGAAGGTTTTATGAGGCGTCACATCAAGCCTATCCTCTTCAGTAAAGACAATTCCCGACTCGGTTGTATTTGAAACTATAAATCTAAAATCAGGGTTTTCGGCTAATTTAAGATAATCCTCATAATTTTCATAGGGCTTTACCGTTCTTGAAATCACGTCTATCAGTTTTTTATCAACGCAAAGCTCACCGTCAGAGAATCCACGCATAACGTGAGTATAAATACAGTTTTGTTCCTCTAATTTATCGCACATTCCCTGTTCAATTGGCTGAACAACCACAACATTAGAATTAAAGTTGGTTTTTTCGTTTAAAATTTGAATAATCCAATCAACGAAACCTCTTAAAAAACCGCCCTCGCCAAACTGGATTACCCTTTCGGGCCTTATAACCTTTTTAAATTCCATAAACTCACCCTTTTAATTTTCAATAATTAAAGAAAATTTATCTGTGCTTATATTATACCGTTACAAGTTCTTGTTTTCCTCTAAAATTTTCCTATTAAGCGGAAAAAATACGAAAATTTTGTTGATTTTCGATGTTGTTTCTGTTATAATCGCTTTGGTGATGCATAATGGCGGTTTACAGTGACGAAAAAATTGAATTTTTCAACCGCGCCACAAGAGACACAAGCTTTAAAATGCCCGAGCCCCATTTTCACAGTAAGCACGAAATTTATTTTGTTGAAAAAGGAAAAACCCAGTATTTTGTGGGTAGCGAAATTTATTTTTTAAATACGGGCGATTTGATGTTTGTTCCCAAAGGCGAGTTTCACAAAACCGATATCGGCAAAGACTCAACGGAACGCTTATTGTTGGTTTTTGATGATGACTTTTTAGGCTCTGAATACGCAGAGTATTTAAACGAACTGCGCAATGACAAGCATATCAGAATTGCGCCTGAAAAATTATATAAAATCAAAGAAATTTACGAAAAAATCGAACATGAAAACCATCATCACAGAGATTCGTATCTTGAAATGGAGCGTTTGTATCTGCGACAATTGCTTATCCTTATTAAAAGGTACCGCATTAAGGAAAAAGCATCCGAACTAAACGAGTCCTATCAACTGATTCAAAACTGTGCAACATATATTTCTGAAAACTATCACGAGGATTTAAGTCTCGATTATCTGTCAAAAAAATATGCACTTAGCCGCAGTCATTTTTCAAAGCTATTCAAGCAAGTTACCGGTGTGGGTCTTAGTGAGTACATCAATATAACGCGTGTCACTGCTGCACAAAATCTTCTTTCTAAATCAGAACTCTCGGTCACAGAGGTTGCCTCTCTATGCGGTTATAATGACAGTAACTATTTTGCTGCCGTTTTCAAAAAAATCAAAGGTATTACCCCTAAAAAATATTCACTAATTAATAGATAGGGCGTTTAAAATGAATTATATATTTGACTTTGACGGTACACTTGTTGACTCAATGCCATATTGGGGAGCTGTTCACAAAGAAGCACTCGAGGCTTACGGAATTAAAGCACCTGCAGATTTTGTTGAGATTATTACTCCGCTTGGAAATGTTAACGCCGCTCATCTTGAAATTGAAATGGGTGTTACCGTTCCACTTGAAGAACATCTCAAAAAAATTAACGATACTCTTTACACCAAATACACAAGTGTTGTACCACTAAAAGAAACCGTAAAGGATTCACTTATTGCTTTTAAAAATAAAGGTCACACTCTTAATGTTTTAACCGCATCTCCTCATCTGTACGTTGACCCTTGTTTAAAACGACTCGGGATATACGATTTATTTAATAATGTATGGACAATCGAGGACTTCGGTTGCACAAAATCAGAAACAAAGATTTACAAAATGGCTGCAAAAAGGCTTAACGCAAACGTTGAAAGCTGTGTGTTTTTTGATGATAATATTACAGCAATTACCACAGCCAAGATGGCAGGAATGAAAACAGTTGCTGTGTATGACAAAAGCTCTGAAAACAGTAAGGATAAGCTTAAATCAACAGCTGATAAATATATAACCAGATTTGATGAGGTGATTTAATATATGGATATTAATGAGTTAATTAAAGGTGTTTCGTGTTCTTGCGGCAAAGAACATAAATGTGATATCGGATATGTTTATGTTGAAAACAATGCTGTTTCACATTTGACCGAAATTTGTTCAGAATATAATAGTATTCTTATTGTTGCCGATGAAAACACCTATCGTGTAGCAGGTAAAAAAACCGAGCTATATATAAACGAAAAGATCAGCAACCGAGTGATTTTTCCCGGAGAAACCGTGCTTATACCAAACGAAATTGCAATTGATACCGTAACCTCAAAGCTTAATGGTATTGACCTTATTGTCGGTATTGGTTCCGGTGTTATACAAGACCTTTGCAAATACGTATCCTTTTATAATAGTATCCCCTATTTCATAGTTGCTACAGCACCTTCGATGGATGGTTATGCTTCAAGCGGTGCAGCTATGATAACAGGCGGTATGAAGGTTACATATTCAGCAAAAGTGCCTGACGCAATAATTGCCGATACTGAAATTTTAAAGGATGCCCCGCTGGAAATGATAAAAGCGGGTTACGGTGACATAATCGGAAAATATTCCGCACTTAACGATTGGAAGTTAGGTCACATTGTAAACGGCGAGTATTTTTGCGATTATATTTATAATTTAACCTATGATATGCTTCTGAAAACTCTGCCTCTTGCTAAAAAGCTTTTAATGCGCGATGAAGAAAGTATTAAAATCTTAACAGAAGCATTAGTGGTTGTTGGAATTGCGATGAGCTTTGCCGGCAACTCAAGACCTGCTTCGGGCAGTGAGCATCATTTATCCCACTACTTTGAAATTACAGGTATAATTGACGGTACAGAATATTTACCCCACGGTATTGATGTTGTATACTCTACACTTATCACATCGGCTTTAAGGGAAGAAATTGCTATGTCACAATTCCCTAAAACACAATACCGCCAGGAAAACAGTGAGTACGAAAGCGAAATTAAAAGAGTTTATAAAACCGTTGCCGACGGGTGCATTGCTTTACAGGAAAAACTAGGCACTTACAAAACCAATCGAATTAATACCTATATTGAAAAGGAAGCCCTAATTAAAAAGATTTTATCGGAAGTGCCTTCAGGTGAAGAACTAAAAACCGTTTTATCCGACATTGAACTTGATATTAACGAGTTTTACAAAACCTATGGCAAAGAAAAAATCAAAGATGCTGTGAAATATGCAAAGGATTTAAAGGACAGATATACTGTACTTTGGATGTATTATGATTTAGGACTTGGTGAATAAAATGAATATTAAAAAAATAAAACTTATTGCCATGGATTTAGACGGCACTTTAACTCAACATAGAACACCGCTCTGTGAAAAACACAGAGAAATATTGGATAAACTCTCCGATAAATACAAACTGCTTATGGTAGGTGCAGGAATGTGCCACAGAATTTTCAAACAAATGAATAATTACCCCATTGATATTTTAGGTAATTACGGTTTACAGTACGCCGAATACAACCCAAGCACCAAAGATTTAGATATTATTTTTAATAACGTTTTTCCCTGTGATAAGGAAAGTGTTGAAAAGCGCGTTACCGCTATGCGCCAGAAATACGGCTTTTTAAAATTTTCAGGCGATAGTGTTGAATTTCACGATTCAGGATGCGTAACCTTTCCGATTTTGGGAACTAAAGCTAAAATTGAGGACAAGTTAACCTTTGATCCAGACCGCAAAAAAAGACGCGCAATATACGAAGAAATTAAAGAAACCTTTAATGAGTATATTGTATTTGTAGGCGGCTCATCATCCTTTGATATGGCTCCTGCTCCGTTTGATAAGGCGTATGCTTTATCAAAATACTGTGCAGAGCACGGAATTGAACATGATGAAGTGGTCTACATTGGGGATGATTACGGTCCGGGCGGTAATGATGAATCGGTTTATAAATCTGATTTTAATTATTTAACTATCGATGACTACCTTGATTTTGAAGAGGTTGTAAAAGAACTTTTATAAAATGGAAAGCGGAGTGTTACATAACACTCCGCTTTATCTTTATAAATTTAAAAACACAACAGAAACCACGCCTAATGCAAAGCCGAAGTTTTGCATTAATGTTAGTTTTTCCTTAAAATAGAATTTAGAAATAAAGTAAGTAAGAATAATACTGCCTGCGGAAATTAATGGGTACATTACCGAGGTTGGCATTCTTAAAACTAAAACCATAACAAGCAGGTTGCACAAACCGTTGGCAATGCCGCAAATCACAATTGGAATACTTCCCTTTTTGATTGAAGCTAGCATGCTTTTGCGTTCTTTGAAGAAAGCGGTAAGTATAAGAACAAATACCACGCAAAAAAGCGCAATTGCCATAAACTCGCCTTTATATTTACCGTCAAAAGTCTTTTGCTGAACATTTTGCACAGTCGAGCACAAACCGTTACCAAGGAATGCTAGAACCAAATAAACTATCCATTTAACGGTTATTTTTTTACCTTCACCATTTTCCTTAACATAATTTATTAAAAACAAGCTTATCATCAAAAGTATAAGTCCTATAATTAAGAATTCAGTAATATCATCATTCTC
>JAZQKT010000003.1:0-7246 GCA_045542295.1 Acutalibacteraceae bacterium | reverse complement strand
AAACCTTTTTTAAGCAAACCGGCCTTGGTAAGGCAGCAGTTGACAAGCTTATTAGGGAAGGCAATTTTGATGCTATACTCGAAACACAGAAAATCTTCTTTACTGAACCCGATGTTGAATGTACGCCTATGTTTGGCTGGTTCACAAGAGAGGATAGGTTAGGTGATAACGATAGTCCCGATTTTGTCGATTTACAGCCAGGGGATATTATTTTAACGCTTGCCACTCACAGTCTTGGCTGGCGTCACGGTCACGCCGCAATCGTGCTTGATGAGAAGCACGTTATTGAGTGCGTACAGCTCGGCACAAAGGCGCAAACCGCAGGGATTGGTTATTGGCACTGTTATCCTAATTTTGCGGTTTTAAGGCTTAAGGATATAACACCCGAGCTGCAAGAAAGTATTGTTGAATTTTGTGAAAGTGAGCTTGAAGGCAGACCGTATAAATTATTATCAGGTATATTCGGCAAAAAAGCACCGGATATCGATGATGAGGATACCGGTTTTTACTGCACAAATTTGGTTTGGTATGCTTTTGAACATTTCGGAATAGACCTTGATTCAGACGGCGGACGTATTGTTTCGGCTTACGATTTGCTTCATTCTGATGAACTGGAAATAGTTCAGCTTTACGGAATGGATCCAAGGGATTTTTTAAATAAATAACTACCGCACTACATTTGAAGGCTTCTCCCTTGGGAGAAGCCTTGTTTTTGTATAACGAAAACCACGCGATGCGGGTGGATATTTATTGGACAGAACCAGCATCGCATTTGTACGCACAAATACTTTCTTGGGCTATGCCAAAACCCTCAACAACGGAAGAAGATCTTTTAGCGATATTCTTTGCTATGCAAAATGTTTTTCATAACAAAAGTTGTATTACGAAACCTATTGTGGATTTTTACCAAAAAGAGCATCCAAAGGCTACACCTACTATTCCTGCCAAATACAAAGGAATCACTCTTTTTTTATCACAAGTTAAACCTGCTGTTGCAAGCATTACAAACCCATTAAGAGCAAGCGCGGCTATGTAAATAACCATCGCAAATATCGTTAAAAACGCAGAATCATAAGGGTCGCTAGTAATATAATAAAGTCCGCGTATTAGAGAGAAAAAGAATTGTGCAAACATCAAAAACATTGGCGGTATCGCTTTCATACTCCCCCATAATTTAGCTGCTATTATAGAGCCTAAAGCCGAAAGTATGACAAATAATATTATTAATATTATTATATTTTCCGATATGAAAGAATTTGTGTTTTGACTCAACTCTCTCACTATACCAGAAATTATCATTAAAACAAAAACTGCGATAAAGGTTCCGCCGCCAATAGTAAAGAATATTATCATAGACTTTTTTGGATACTCTCAACAATTTTTTTGGCAATAACATACGGAGCTACAAACACACCTAAAAAGAAAGAAAGAGCGCCCTTAACAACAAAATAAGCTATCCATCCTCCAACAGGCATAATTAGAAATACTTTAGGTGTAATTTTTGAAAGTGCTTGCCAACCAAAATAACTAAATAAAATTGCAAAAACAACCATTATAAAAGAAGCATCTTGAAGTAATGTAACTATACCTAATAAACCGCCCATTACTACAAAATATAATATTAAAACAAGAACCACCTTACCTAAAGGACTTACAAGAAAGTTTTTAAGCCCATTTACTTTATTTTCCATTTTTTCACCTCCTTTTTTGTCAAATATTAGTATACTATAGTATTTCGCTATTGTCAAGTAACGCTTTTATAATTGTATTGTAATATTTATATTTGGAGGTAAATCTATGTTTGGCGAAAGAGTTAAAACCTTGCGTCTCTCTTTAGGTCTTAATCAAATTGAATTTGGTAAAAAACTGAATGTTACAAAGCAAAGTGTAAGTAATTGGGAAAACGGAAATATTCAACCATCCATAGATATGTTAATAAAAATTGCAACTATATTTTCTGTAGAAACCGATTATTTGCTTGGTCTCGATAATACCCGCAAGCTTGATGTTACCGGACTTTCTGAACACCAAATCTCCAATATTCAGCAACTTATAAATGATTTAAAAAAATAAAACAGGCGGTTCGAAAAAGGGTCGCTAAAAACAGTAAAAAGATGCACGGAATTTTCGTGCATCTTTTCGTTATACAATAAATCAGGGAGACTTCTTTATGAGAAGTCTCCCCACGGGTATCCGTTTTTCTGCCTTATGGATTAGCAACCGCAGTTATTGTCGCAACCACAGCCACAACCATTGTTGTAGGAACCGTTGTTACCGCAACCGCCGCAGCAGAAGAGGATGAGGATAAGGATTATAATCCAAGAGCAATTGTTACCACCAAAGTTACACATTTAAGAAAACCTCCTTCTTTCGTTTTCATCATATACTATGCTGAAACATTAAGTTGTGTTACAAGGGTTGAGATTTTTTTAGAAACACTTTTAAATATTAACAGTTTTTAAATTTTAAAAAAGTGTTTGACTTTTCCTGACCTTTCGTATATAATAAAAGTCAGAGAAGGTCAAAAACCTAAAACCAGGAGGTTAAAATTTATGAGGATGAGTGATTTAATCGCAAGAGAAATCATAAAAATGTTAAATGAATCCGAAGAAAATACTGCTGAAATTCAGCGTAATGAATTTGCGGGAATTATCGGTTGTGCTCCAAGTCAGATAAATTATGTTTTGGCTTCACGCTTTACGCCCGAACACGGATATATTATAGAAAGCCGCAGAGGCGGAGGCGGATATATAAGAATTAAGCGAGTAATGATGAATTCTTCCTCGGCATTTATGCATATAATAAATTCAATAGGTGATAGTATTGATGCAATGTCTACGAGAGTTTTAATTGAAAACTGTCTTGAGGCAGGACTGATTTCACACGAAGTCGCCCGTATTATTGCCGCAGCTTTATCCACAACGGTTATGCAAACAGTGCCGCCGATTTACAAGGATAACCTGCGTGCAACCATTTTAAAGCAGATGTTGCTTACTCAAATTTAGGGCTTTACAAGTCTAAGGAGAAATGATTATGTTATGTGAAAAATGTGGTAAAAATAACGCAACTACTCATATACGTAGTGTTGTCAACGGTGTTGTAAAGGAGCTTAACCTTTGCAGTCATTGTGCCGCTTTAGAGGGTCATACGGGAATAATTCACAACAGCCTGGCAGGAATGCTGGCTTCAATGTTCGGTGATGTTACAGAGCGCCAGCTTACAGCTCAAAGCGTTAAATGTCCTGTTTGCGGTGCGGATTTTCGCACAATTGCCGAAAGCGGAAAAATGGGATGTGCGGAATGCTATAAAACCTTTGAAAAAGAGCTTTTGCCCTACCTTAAAAGAGTTCACGGCAGCACACGCCATGCAGGAAAAGTGCCCAACAGCGCACCGTTGGCGGTTGTGCCCAGAGCCGAGAGTGTTGAGTCTTTGCGTTTAGAGCTCAACCGTCTTGTCAGCGAGGAAAAGTATGAGGAAGCGGCTGTAATCAGGGATAAAATTAAGAAAATGGAGGCGGAGAATAATGGCTAATTGGTATAAAGAAGCAGGACTTCAAAATGAAATTGTTGTAAGCACAAGGATTCGTCTTGCCAGAAATTTGAGCGGTATTCCGTTTCCTTCAAGAATGAGTGCCGATGAGCGCGAAAGCCTTAAGCAAAGGGTTAAAGAAGCTATTGCAGACAGCAATACTCCGTTTTCAAAAAGCCTTAAATTTATTGATATGAAGAATATTCCCCAAAACGAGATCAATGCAATGGTTGAGCGCCACGTTATAAGCCCCGAATTTGCTAAATCTACAGAGGGCAGAGCAATTATAATTTCCGAAGACGAAAGTATAAGTATCATGATCGGGGAAGAGGACCATATAAGAATACAGGTAATCCTTGGTGGCTTTAAGCTTGAGGAGGCTTATGATATTGCCGAAAGAATTGATTCTCTGCTTTACGCAAAGCTACAGTTTGCTTTTGATAGAGAACTGGGCTTTTTAACCGAGTGTCCAACCAATTTGGGAACAGGGCTCAGAGCATCGGTTATGCTTCATTTGCCGGTTATTGAGTCTAGCGGTGAAATTTCAGTACTCAGCGATACTGTAAATAAAATCGGTTTTACTGTAAGAGGACTTTACGGCGAGGGTACAAAGGCGTTAGCATCGCTTTATCAGGTGTCAAATCAAATAACACTTGGCATAAGTGAAAAAAATGCTATTGATAACCTAAAAATTATTACAACCCAGCTTATTGATAAGGAGCGTGCTGCTGCCGCTCAAATTGATGCGCTTAAGGTTGAGGATATGGCTTACAGGGCTATCGGTATACTTAAGCATTCACGGATACTCACAAGTGAAGAAATGATGAAATTGCTTTCAAGGATTAAGTTGGGGCAAAGCTTGGGCATAATTAAAGAGAATATTAACCCAAATGAACTGCTTATAGAAGCACAGCCGTATATGCTGATGAGAAAATACGGTGAAATGAAGCCTTATGAGAGAGATATTCAGAGGGCCGAGTTTATGCGGGAGGTATTTCAAAAAATATAATACTTCGGAAAGACTGCTATGATGGAGGTAAATAAATATGAAATATAATTTTAACGGATTTACTTCAAAAGCAAACGATGCTTTAAATCAGGCAATAAGCTCTGCTGAAGGCTTGGGTCATACCTATGTCGGAAGTGAGCATTTGCTTTTGGGACTTTTAAAAATAGGCGGTGGTGTTGCATCTGCAATACTAAACAAAAAAGATATTACCGCCGATAAGATAGAGGAGATTATGAGGGCGCAAATCGGTTGCGGAACACCTACCAAGCTTTCTCCCGATTATTTCACCCCCAGGGCAAAAAGGGTGATTGAAACAGCTATCAGTGGCTGTAACAGTATGGGTAAAAAGTTTGTGGGAACAGAGCATCTGCTTATAGGAATTTTGAGTGAGGGCGATAATTACGCAATCCGTTTTATTAATGAGCTTGGTGTTGATGTGGCTTTTCTTACCAACGAAGCACTTGCGGCGGCGGGTATCGATCCCAATATGAAACCGAATGCAAAAGGTAACAAAACTGAAAATAAGCCTACAAAATTAGATGCTCTTTCAAAATACGGTATCGATTTAACGGCCGAGGCCAAAAACGGAAAGCTTGACCCTGTTATAGGCAGAGAAAGCGAAATTGACCGTGTTATTCAAATTCTTTGCCGCAGAACCAAAAATAACCCATGCCTTATAGGTGAGCCGGGTGTAGGTAAAACGGCTGTTGTTGAGGGTTTGGCACAAAAGATAGCCGACGGTAATGTTCCCGATATTCTTATTAATAAAAAGCTTTTCACATTAAATCTTACCGGAATGGTTGCAGGAACTAAATACCGCGGTGATTTTGAGGAAAGAATAAAGTCAATTATTGATGAGGTTGTACAGTCGGGCAATGTTATCCTATTTATAGATGAGGTTCACACTATAATCGGTGCAGGCTCTGCCGAGGGCGCAACCGATGCGGCAAATATTTTAAAGCCCGCATTGGCACGCGGTGAATTTCAGCTTGTGGGTGCAACAACAATAAATGAATACCGCAAAAATATTGAAAAGGATTCTGCACTTGAAAGGCGTTTTCAACCTGTTAATGTGGGTGAGCCTTCCGAAGAGGATGCAATTCTTATTTTAAAAGGCTTAAAGGATAAATATGAGGCTCATCATAATGTAAAAATCAGCGAGGATGCCATTATCGCGGCGGTTAAACTGTCTGCAAGGTATATTAGTGACCGATTCTTACCCGATAAGGCAATAGACCTTATTGATGAGGCGGCCTCAAGGGTGAGAATTAAGGCATCTTCCTTGCCACCCGAGTTCAAAGAAATTGAGGAGCAAATTGCAAATACAGAGGACGAAAAAAATGAGGCAATTTCTAATCAAGATTTTGAACGTGCCGCCGCATTGCGTGATAAAGAAAATTCTTTAAAAGAGCAATTACAGGAAGAAAAGGAAAAACGTTCACAAGGCGGTCATGCCGCAGGTGAGGTGAGCGAAGAGAATATAGCTCAAATTCTTTCTGATTGGACCGGTGTACCCGTATCCCAGCTGACCGAGGACGAAAGCGCAAGGCTTTTGCGCCTTGAGGATGAGCTACACAACCGAATAATAGGTCAAAATGAGGCGGTTACTGCAATAGCAAAGGCGATTCGCAGGGGCAGAGTAGGTCTCAAAGACCCTAAAAGACCTATTGGCTCGTTCATTTTCTCGGGTCCTACGGGTGTTGGTAAAACCGAGCTTTGCAAGGCGTTGGCAGAGGCGCTTTTTGGCAGTGAGAATATGATGATAAGGCTTGATATGTCGGAGTATATGGAAAAGCATACGGTATCCCGTCTTGTGGGTTCACCTCCCGGATATGTCGGCTTTGAGGAGGGCGGTCAGCTTACCGAAAAGGTAAGGCGCAACCCTTATTCAGTACTGCTTTTTGATGAGATTGAAAAGGCGCATCCCGATGTATTTAATATGCTTCTTCAAATCTTGGAGGACGGCATTCTTACAGATTCGCAGGGCAGACGAGTTGATTTTAAAAATACGGTTATAATTATGACCTCAAACGTGGGAGCCAGAAAAATAACCGATAAAAAAATCAGCTTCGGCTTTGGTGAGGCTTCCGATAACGGAAATTCGGATATAAGGTCTGCTGTTTTGGGCGAGCTTAAAAACACCTTCCGTCCCGAGTTTTTAAATCGCGTGGATGATATTATTGTGTTTACAAAGCTTGGAAGTACTGAAATAGAGGAGATTGCCGATAAGATGCTCATCGGTCTTAAGAAAAGACTTGGAAATCTTAATATCGCCTTCAATTGGGATGAAAGTGTTAAAAAAGCACTTGCCGAAAAGGGCTTTGATGAGGTTTACGGTGCAAGACCCTTAAGACGCGAAATTCAGAGCAAAATAGAGGATGCCTTGAGCGAAAAACTGCTTGACGGCAGTATTAAAAACGGTGATACTGTAAGCTGTAGCTACAGTGACGGTGAGTTTAAATTTAATAAATAACAAAAAATCAGTTGGTTTTAAACCAACTGATTTTTTAATGGTTTATTTTTCGTTTTCACGAAGCTGTCCTAATGTACCGCCCGGGTGGCATTTAACATACTTTTCGGGTGTTATATCCGATTTATCTTGAAGTAATACCGAAAGACACTGTAAAATATATGTTTCGGCTAAAATAGAGGCTCTGGGTGCGCGGTTAAGAACGCCGCCCTCGTGATTAACCAAGTCGGAGGCCAAGC
>JAZQKT010000002.1:0-2027 GCA_045542295.1 Acutalibacteraceae bacterium | reverse complement strand
GTTCTTATGATAACAGGTATCCCACCGATTTGAGTTAATTGTTTATTAACTCCATTCATACGAGAAAAGCTACCTGCGGCAACCACAATTACGGGTAAACCGTTTTTAGAAGCTTCAGTCAGTTCATAATCCAAAGCAGTTTTGGTAATCATTGCCCACCTCATTAAAAAAGAGGTCATTACTGACCTCTTTTGCTATTTATTATTCCTCGTCCTCTTTAGCACATTCACAGTCGCAATCGCATTCACAGTCAAGGTCAAAATCAAATTCAAGGTCTGTACCGCAGTTAGGGCAAACCATACCTTCCTCTGCAAGCATATCAGCATCTAAATAGATTACATCGTTGCAAGCGGGACACTCGATTTCATAAACCTCATCATCACAGCAATCACAATCGCAATCGTCGCCACAGCAATCACAGTCATCGTCTTCATAAATGAAGCTTTCTAAGCTTGAGAGGTCCTCATCAACAGCGTCGATTTGCTCCATAAGCTCATCACAGCCGTCCTCAATATCACAAATTTCTTCGGTGATATCACCTAAAAGGTCGATAACAGCAGCAAGGATTTTACCCTCTTTAGTGGTCTCGTCTAATGAAAGACCCTCTGCCAAGCCTTTAATATAAGCAATCTTTTCACAAATATCCATTATAATTACTCCTTATGCACGCTCCATGTATTCACCGGTACGGGTGTCGATTCTAACCATATCACCTTCGTTGATGAACAAAGGAACACGGATTTCGGCACCGGTCTCAACAGTAGCAGGTTTAGTAGCGTTGGTTGCAGTATTTCCTGCAAAGCCGGGGTCGGTCTGGGTTACAGCCAACTCAACAAATGTAGGAGGCTCAACACCAAAAACATTGCCCTTGTAGGAAAGGATTTTGCAAACCATATTTTCCTTAACGAATTTAAAGTTTTCTCCTACCTCGCTTGCATTAATCGGAACCATATCATAGGTTTCCTGGTCCATAAAGTAGTAAAGGTCGCCGTCAGCGTAGGAATATTCCATATCCTTTCTCTCAATGTAAGCCGTAGGGAATTTAGCGGTAGGGTTGTAGGACTTTTCAATAACCGCACCGGTAATAACATTCTTAGTTTTTGTTCTTACAAAAGCGGCACCTTTACCTGGTTTTACGTGTTGGAATTCAACAACCTGAAGAACATTACCGTCCTCTTCAAAGGTAACACCGTTTCTGAAATCGCCTGCACTTATCATAATTTTTATTCCTCCGTATGCAGAATTTTATTATACACAATTATTATATAGATAAAGCCATATTTTGTCAAGTTTTAAAAGGCATTTTTGATATAGTTAAGGTGGTATGTGTTATCATCCTTGACCAACACCTCGGCAACATCAAACCTCGGCTGTAAACCGTCACCGATTTGAGTTTTAGACAGATAATCCTCAGCAGTTAACATCATTCGTCTTATTTTATGAGAATCCACAGCCTCTTTAGGGGAAACAAAAGAATTTTCACGCCTTGTTTTTACCTCAATAAAGAGAAGTAAACCGTCCTTCCCTGCAATGATATCTATTTCACCAAATCTTGAAACATAATTTCTTTTAATAATAGTATGCCCGTTTTTTCTGAGAAAAGAGGCAACCATATCCTCGCCCTTTTTACCTACAGCACCCAAGTTCATTATTTGTCACCCAAAAGCTTTTTAAGAAATGACGGACGGTGAATAGGCGACATACCATACTTTAAAATAGCATCTGTATGCTCTTTTGTTCCGTACCCCTTGTGCTTTTTAAAATTATATTCGGGGTATTTTTTATCTTCTTCGAGCATCAAGCGGTCACGGGTCACCTTTGCTAAAATTGACGCCGCCGCAATAGATGCGGATTTTGCGTCCCCCTTAACAACAGTTTCACAGGGTACTGTTATATCGGTAGGCACTCGGTTTCCGTCAATCAGTGCGAAATCAGCGGGGATATGTAGTCCCTCGATTGCTCTGTTCATAGCAAGATATGTGGCATTAAGTATGTTATACTTCTCTATCTCCTCAACGCTTGCAAAT
>JAZQKT010000001.1:0-3781 GCA_045542295.1 Acutalibacteraceae bacterium | reverse complement strand
GCCTTGCTTGCGCTTATTTTTGTAAGGCGTCAGCCTTACTGCAAATTTCACGCTACGCCTTTCAAAAAAAGGCGGCCAAGAGAAACTCTTCGACCTGCCAAATAAATATTTTTTTGAAAAGGCATGGCGCAAGAACGCAGTAATACTGCCGTATTACAAGTGATGAGACAAGAAAAGGCTAAAAAATATTATTTGTCAGGCGTGACGGGTTCGACTCTCGTCAGCCTAGCCAAAGAAATTAAACTCAAACCGCCCTTAAAGGGCGGTTTTTAGATATTTTCAGCTCATCGGCATATATGCCTTTAATTAATAAGCGATACCTTCAGCAATCATAGCATCTGCAACCTTGATAAAGCCTGCAATGTTGGCGCCGGCAACAAGGTCACCCTTCATACCGTATTTCTCGGCAGCATCCCATGAATTTTTATAAATATCAGCCATAATCTGCTTAAGCTTTGCATCAACCTCTTCTGCAGTCCAGCTGTAACGCATTGAGTTCTGGCTCATTTCAAGACCCGAAACAGCAACACCGCCTGCATTAACTGCTTTAGAAGGAGCAATTACAAGACCGTTTTCCTTAAGATAGGTCATAGCTTCCTCTGTTGTGGGCATATTAGCAACCTCAACATAATATTTAACACCGTTAGCTACGATATTCTTTGCATCATCAATGCCAACCTCGTTCTGGGTAGCGCAAGGCATAACAATGTCAACCTTCTGCTCCCAGGGGCGCTTGCCTTCAAAGTAAGGAACGCCGAACTTATCAGCATAATCCTTAACCTTATCGTGACCGGAAGCACGCATTTCAAGCATAAAGTCAATCTTTTCATCGGTGCAAATACCGTCAGCATCGTATATGTAACCGTCAGGACCGGAGATGGTAACAACCTTACCGCCAAGCTCGTTAACCTTTTTAACTGTACCCCAAGCAACGTTACCAAAGCCGGATACTGCAAAGGTTTTGCCCTTAATGTCCTCACCGAAGGACTTGAGCATTTCTACTGTGTAATAAACAGCGCCAAAGCCGGTAGCCTCGGGACGGATAAGTGAACCGCCGAAGGAAAGACCTTTACCTGTAAGAACGCCGGTAAATTCATTGCGAAGTCTCTTATATTGGCCGAACATAAAGCCAACCTCACGAGCGCCAACACCAATGTCACCTGCAGGAACGTCAGTGTTAGGACCGATATGCTTTGAAAGCTCGGTCATAAAGCTCTGGCAGAAGCGCATAACTTCACCCTCACTCTTGCCGCGGGGGTCAAAGTCAGAACCACCCTTACCGCCGCCCATAGGAAGACCTGTAAGGCTGTTCTTAAAGGTTTGCTCAAAGCCCAAAAACTTCATAATAGAAGCGTTAACAGAGGGGTGAAGTCTGATACCGCCCTTATAAGGACCGATAGCAGAGTTGAACTGAACTCTGTAACCACGGTTAACCTGAACCTTACCGTTATCGTCTACCCAAGAAACTCGGAAGCTGATTAAACGTTCGGGTTCAACCATTCTTTCAATAACACCGTATTTTTCAAACTTAGGCTCCTGCTCAATAACAGGCTCCAAGGATTCTAAAACTTCCTTAACTGTTTGAAGAAATTCGGGTTCTGTTGCATTCTTTGTTGCAACATCATTATATACTCTTTCCAAGTATGCTGATTTAAACATTGTTAAAACCTCCTATTAAATCTACGTTTTTTAGAATACTACTATTTTTTATTCGAGTCAATAAAAAATTATAAATTTTTTTAAAAAAAACAGTATTTTTTTAAGATTTGATGCTTGTAATAACGCAAAAAAGCGGTTATACTCATTTAAAAAAGAGGGATGTGACGTATGGAACGCGGACTTTGGCAATATTTAAAAACCGTTAAAAAGCCCATAGTGCTTTATGGTATGGGCAACGGTGCAGATAAGATTATTAAGGTTCTTGAAGAACACGAAATACCCTTTACGGGCGTTTTCGCGAGTGACGGCTTCGTTAGGGATAAAATGTTTCACGGTCATAAAATTTCATCTTACGGCGAACTTAAGGAAAAGCTCGGAGATATGGTCGTTTTGCTTTGCTTTGGCAGTGAACGGCCCGAGGTTATTGCAAATGTAAAACGCATAAGCCTTGAGCAGGAGCTGTATGCTCCCGAGGTGCCGGTTATCGGCGCAGGACTTTTCACCAAAGAGTATTACGAGGAAAATAAAGCGCGCTTTGATGCGGTTTATGAGCATTTGGCAGATGATGCTTCACGCAAAACCTTTATAAACACAATCAAGTATAAAATAAGCGGGGATATTAAATATTTATTTGAGTGTCAAGTGGAAAGCGATGAGCCCTATCAAAGCTTTTTAAAGCTAACGAGCAATGAAACTTTTTTGGATTTAGGCGCGTATACCGGCGATACGGTTAAGGATTTTATAAAAAGAGTGGATTCATACAATAAAATTATTGCGGCAGAGCCCGATACAAAAAGCTTTAAAAAGCTTTTAATAAATACCGAAAAATATAAAAACATTGAGTGTATGAATGTTGCAGTATCCGCCAAATGTGAAACGGCACTTTTCGGGATGCGCGGCGGCAGAAATTCGGGAATAACCGACGGTAAAACCGAGGTTCGGGTTATGAATGTAGACAGTATTGCGGCCGGCAGAGCCATAACCTTCATAAAAATGGATGTTGAGGGCGAGGAGCTTAATACAATAATCGGTGCAAAGAGAACTATTGTTGAACAAAAGCCCAAAATGGCGGTTTCTTGTTACCACAGAACAGAGGATTTGCTCACTCTTCCCGAGGCAGTGTACAATATGCGGGGCGACTATAAGCTTTATATGCGTCATTTTGAGTCTTTGCCTGCGTGGGACACAAACTACTATTTTGTGTAAATCTTAAACCGCTGCAAGTAATCGTTTTTAACACCATGCAACATTTAGCAAAAAAGATGAAACATAACTATATTGTTAATTTATTTAAAAAATAGTATAATTTTATTGTAAAAATTATGTATATTGCGTAATTGTATTGTTTTATCAAAATTTGTAAAGGAGAAGAATTTATGAAAAACTCAAAGCTACGTGTATTTGTCGCAATACTTACCGTTGTAGCAGTAGTGCTTACCGCGTGCGGAATCGGTTCAATTGTTTTTGCTGATACCGTTCCGGAGCCGATCGTTATTAATGACGGCAGCGGCGTAGGAAACAATGCAATCGGTTGGTACAGCACAGATTACTTTACTCATTCGTATCAGGAGGGTGTATCTCCCGATGGCAGTATGGCGATGACGCTTACTTTAAAAAATGGAGACGGTGCACAGTATTTCGGAACAAAGGCAAATATGCCCGACGCCGCTACTTTGAAGAATGTGCAGGCAATTACGGTTGACGTTACAATCCCTGACAGCGGCGAGATAGGAAAGAACACCTTGGTTTCTTTCACTTTGGGCCCACAGCAACGTAATTTTATGGGAGATGTTTATTGGGTAGGCAAAAACGGAACACTCAACAAAACCTCAAATAAGAATAACAACTTTGTAGGAACCTGCGTTATGATTATCCCTGAAGGTGACGAAATTGCAGTTAAGTCTACTTGGGGCGGCGAAGGCGAATGGAATTGGGAGGATTATGCTGATACCGGATATTTCACAAGTGTTGGCTGTTATTTTGATCCCGATATGGCAATGCCCGGCAAAACCTTTGCATTTGATAATATAACACTTCATTTCAGCGCAGATAAAGTTTTATCCGATTATAAGCTTTTGGTAGATCCGCCTTCTTCCGATATCCCCGGCGGTCTCGTAGCAAA